>JACOUJ010000382.1 GCA_016177865.1 Candidatus Rokuibacteriota bacterium | reverse complement strand
GGCGCCGGATCACCTTGCTACTCTTCTGTTCGAGTCCGATGCTTGGGCTTGCGGCGGTAGGCGGTCTTGGGCACTTCCACCTTGGGCGGCTTGCGTGGCATCGGCTTCCGGATGCGTTGAATGAGCGGCTTCTTACGTCGCACTCGTGCCGCTCCAACTAACGTCGCCTCACTGTGTTCTCAGTCGTCGCCGATCCTCAACGTACAACCGCGTACGCCTCCGGTCGGCTCCTTCCTCGGGCCTTGTGATGCTCGTCATTTGGAGCGGCACCTCCGCCCGGGTTCGCGTTAGCCCGGACCCGTTGGTGGACCACTGCTGTCACGCCGCGGATAGACGATCTGTGCCGCAAAGTCTGGAGAGGTCAGGAGCTCACCGAGGCGGGCATGCTGGATCTTGCCGCTCGTGGTCTTGGGGATGGCGCCCTTCTTGGCTAAAAGGACCTGGCCGGGGCGGAGGCCCTGGTGCTCGTGGATTCGGGCCACGATGGTCCGAAGCAGTTGCGAGGCCGCTCCGCGAGGGATGGCCTCGTCTCGAACCTCGGCCACGACCACGAGACGCTGCGTCCCCAAACGCTCGGAGTCCACCCCCACTGCCGCGGAGTAGCGTACCTCGGGAAACTGATCCACCAGTTCCTCGAAGTCTCGGGGCATGAGGTTTCTGCCGGCCACGACGATCAAGTTCTTCATCCGCCCCGTAACATACAGGTATCCCTCGGCGTCGAGGAATCCCAGGTCTCCCGTATGAAGCCAGCCGTCCTTCAGGACCTCTCGTGTGGCGTCGGGGTTTCGATAGTAGCCACGCATGACTCCGGGGCTCTTGACCAGGATCTCGCCTTCTTCTCCCGGCTCCCGGGCCCCTGCAATCCGCACCTCGATCCCGGGTAAGGGGCGCCCGACCGAGATGAATCGCCCGGGGCCATCGAGTCGCAAGGGTGATCCGGGCCGCATGATGCTGACGGCAAGCGTCGCCTCGGCGAGACCATAGCAGGGGCAGGTTACATCCTTGAGCCCGAAGCGGGCCTCAAACGCCTGGACCGTCGAAAGCCGGATCGGCTCGGCCCCGGTGAAGGCCATTCCGAGACTTCGAAGATCGAACGTCTCCGAAGGAGAGATGTGCCGGAGGCTGTTGCGGTAGCCAAAATCCGGCGAGGCCGTGACGGTGGCGCGGTGCTGCTGCATCGCCTCGAGCCAGGGGCGTGGGTCTCGGAGGTCCGGCGGGAGGAGGATGACGGTCACCCCGGCATACAGGGTGCCCATCCCGAGCCCGATGAGGCCCATGTCGTGATAGAGCGGAAGCCAACTGACCACGATCTCTTGCTGGCTGGCCAACGTGAAGGCGACAAAGGTCCGGATGTTAGCCAGAAGGTTCGCGTGGGTCAGGACCACGCCCTTAGGCTGGCCGGTACTCCCCGAGGTGTATTGGATCAACGCCACGCGATCGCCAGCGAGCCGCGGAAGCGACGCCGGTGGAGCCGCGCCGCCGAGATCATACGGAGAGATGATGCGGCTGAGCGTCGGACAGCGGGTCTGCGCCTTTTGGACGTTCTCGAGAAACCAATCAACGGTAATGATGGCCTTGGCCTCTGCGTCGGCGAGGAGGGCGGCCATCTCGTCCACACCGAGGATGGGATAGAGAGGAACCGGTACGGCCCCGAGCGCCATGAGGCCATAGAAGCAGTCGTAAAACTCGATCGAGGTCGGGAGGAGGATCGCGACCTTGTCGTCGGCCTGAATTCCGACCCGGGCGAGCTGCGCGGCGGAGCGGAGGCTTCGCTCCCAGAGGGCTCGGTAGGTGACGATCTCGCCGTAGAGGGAGACGCACGGCTTGTCCCCAAGCAGTTCTGCCTGGTGGGCCAAAACGTCAGGAATCGTCACGGCCTGATCGGGCCGCCGCATCAACAGGATCCTGAAAAACGCTGTTCCGAGTGCAGGCTGATCAAAAAGGTCCAGATGCAAGGCGGCGGTTCGAGCGCCGGCTTCGCCGGCGCAACTTTCTCGGGGGAGGTTCGGAAGGGGGCCGTCGAGGCCCCCTCCGAGGAAAGCCTTCGCCGCAGATGGGCCTTTTTCATCAGCCTGTTAATACGCCCCGCCAGGGAACGTATCCACTTCCGCCTTCCGTCCCACCACACGATACATCTTGATTCCGCCCCACGGCTCTCCGAGAATGCCATCGTGGATCGCCCAGCTCCGTCCTCGGACGGTTCGCCCGGCTTCGCGCATCCT
The DNA here is from genome assembly GCA_016177865.1 of Candidatus Rokuibacteriota bacterium. GTDB lineage: Bacteria > Methylomirabilota > Methylomirabilia > Rokubacteriales > JACOUJ01 > JACOUJ01. The sequence continues at coordinate 3,450 of JACOUJ010000382.1, read as the reverse complement.
GAACGGCGTCGACCCATCCAGCCGGCGGTCAAATCGTCCGCCCGGCTGAAATTCTTTGTGAATCTCTTCCATCTTTTCACGCCCCAGGAGGTAGCCGAGGCCGTGACGTTCGTAGACGATCGCCGAGTGGTAGAAGAGCGGCTCGATAAGGTAGACGTCTTTCCCCAGGAGCCGAGAGAACTCCTCCACCGCCTCGAGCACCTTCCCGAGAAGTCTCCGTCCCTGCCGCACCTGGCCGGGGGCGAGGCCGGCAGCCATGGCCCGATCCTCCTCGAGAAGGTTTCGGGTGGCAGTGCCAAAGAGGGTATCGCGTCCCTCTGCGTCCCAATCAATCGCGAAGCGCTCGCTCGCCGGGTCGCAGATCTGGACGAACGTCAGTTCCAAGACTCCGAAGAGCGTCATCTCGACGTCGAGGAGGAAGAGCGGGTCCCGGTCATCGCGGTGACGCCACAGCTCCACTCGCGCCCACGGTTTCCCTTCCGGGGCCACGATCCGGATGGACGCCCCGTCCTGAGGTCCATCGAGCGTCACCGGATTCAATCCGAGTTCTGTGAAAAGCAAGGGGGGGATGAGGCGGGCATAGAGGGGGTCTCGCAGAGACGCGGGCAATTCGTTCAGCTGCAGTAGGGAGGTGAGCCGCGGGACCTCCGTCGGATGGATACCTATTCCACGCCTCACGTTTCTTCGATCCCGTCCAGCTTGCGGAGGAGTTGAAGCCCCCTCTCCAGCTCCTCCGGTGTGTTGACATTCATGAAGCAGAGTTCCGGGGCCTGAAAACGCGCCACCTCTGCTTCGCTCAGTTCTACGACTTTCACCTCTGGGAAGAAGGCGGTGATCTTGAAGCGCTGAGATCGGAGGAGAGTTTCCATGGGGGCGAGACAGCGCTTACTGTAGAGGGCATGGAGCGTCTGAAGCTCGCCGCAGGCATTCGGGATCACGACGTCGCCGTCCCCGGCTCGCTCAACGATGGCGCGGATCAGGCCTGGGTGAAGGAAGGGCATGTCGCAGGCCGCGGCGAAGGCCGCGTCCCCCGACGCGGCGCGCAGGCCGGAGTAGATCCCTCCGAGAGAGCCGTGGTCCGGAAACACGTCAGGAATCATGGGGAGGCCCAGGAACGCGTAAAGTTCCGGTGTATTCGTGACGATCAAGCTGTCAGGTAAAACTGATGTCACTCGTTCCGCGACCCTCTGAATGATGGTCTTTCCCCCGAGCGGAATGAGCGCTTTGGGCTCTCCCCCCATCCGCCGGCTTTTGCCGCCCGCAAGAATCACACCCGTCACAGCGCAAGGTCCAGAACCGCGAGGGCCCCCGCTCTCAAGACGCGGGGGGGCTCCGTGGTGACATCGAGGATGGTAGAGGCGAGGCCGCCCGCGGTGGGGCCGCCATCGAGGATGAGGTCAATCCGCCCGCCGAGCCCGGCACGGACCTCCTCTGCGGTCGTGGGAGGGTCTGCGCCGCTCAGGTTAGCGCTCGGGGCCGTGATGGGGATGCCGGCAGCGCGGACCAGCGCAAGCGCAAGAGGATGGCCCGGGACTCTGACACTCACGGTCCCGGTTCCACCCGTCACCGGCGGCGGAAGGTCATCGGCCGCAGGAAGGACGAGTGTGAGCGGACCCGGCCAATAGCGGGCCATCAACTCGCGGGCCCTTGGGGAAATCCCACGGCTCAGGCGTTCGGCCATCGCCGCGGCCTCGACGAGGACGATGAGTGGCTTCTCGGGTGGCCGCCCCTTGGCGGCGAAGACCCGTTCCACGGCCTCAGCGTCCAGGGCGTGGGCCCCAAGGCCGTAAAAGGTCTCTGTCGGAAAGGCCACGAGGCGCCCCCTCCAGAGGAGACTGATCGCCTCGTGAAGGACCGAGAGTTGGGGAGCGTGTGGGTCAACCGTCAATGTCCGGGTGATCACTTCGTTCGAGGGAGGCGACGGGAGCGTTCCTCAACGTCCTTCGCCATCCGCTTCCGGTACGCCAGAAGGCGCCGGCGCAGGGCGGCATCGCTGAGACTCAGGATCTCGGCCGCGAGGAGACCGGCGTTGCCTGCCCCGGCCTTCCCGACGGCCATGGTCGCGACCGGGACTCCCTTTGGCATCTGGGCCATCGAGAGGAGGGAGTCGAGACCGTTAAGTGGCGTCGAGTTGATGGGGACCCCGATGGTCGGCAGCGCGCACTCCGAGGCAAGAAAGCCAGGGAGCGCTGCAGCTCCGCCGGCTCCCGCAATGAGGACCCGGATGCCCCGCCCTTCCGCGGCCTGGGCATATCGTCGCGTCCGCTCCGGGCTCCGATGGGCCGATGCTACGACCATCTCGTAGGGGATCTTGAGCTCCTTCAACACGTTCCCCGCCTCCTGAAGCACCTCGAGATCAGAGTCGCTCCCCATGACGATCCCCACCTGGACCCGGTTTGGCTTTGCCACTTACACCTCCTCGATCGCCCTGCGCCCAATGTCACTCCGGTAGTGCATCCCCTCGAAGTGAATCTTCGAGACCGCCTCGTACGCCCGCCCGATCGCGTCCCCGATCGTTCTCCCGAGGGCGGTGACGCCGAGGACACGGCCGCCGGCCGTCAGGAGCCGACCGTCTCTCATCGTCGTCCCCGCGTGGAAGACCACCACGCCTGGAATGGCCTGAGCCGTCTCAATCCCGCTGATGGGCTTGCCGGTGGCGTATTCTCCGGGGTAGCCGCCCGAAGCCAGGACCACGCAGACAGCCGCCTTCCGGCTAAAGCGAACGGACTTCGAAAGCGAATCTCCGGTGGCAGTGGCGTGCAGGAGCGGAAGCAGATCGTCTTCGATGCGAAGGAGGAGGGGCTGGGTCTCGGGATCACCGAATCTCGCATTGAACTCCAATGCCTTCGGCCCGTTCGCCGTAAGCATGAGGCCTGCGTAGAGGACGCCGCGATAGGGGTGGCCAGCCTCGGCGAGGGCCCTGACTGTGGGGTTCACGATCTTCTCCATCACCTCATCTGCCAACGCTCCCGAAACTATTGGCGCCGGCGAGTAGGCTCCCATTCCACCGGTGTTGGGCCCGCGGTCACCGTCGAAGACCGCCTTGTGGTCCTGGGCGGCGTCAAGCGGAAGGACTTGACGACCGTCCGTCAAGGCAAAAAACGACGCCTCCTCTCCCTCGAGGCACTCTTCGATCACCACGGTCTCCCCGGCCGTTCCGAAGATCTTCTTGATCATCAACCGGTCGATGGCCTCCAGCGCCGAGGCCTCGTCGCGGCACACCGTTACCCCTTTCCCTGCGGCGAGCCCATCAGCCTTCACCACAAGAGGGGGACCGAGGGATCGGGCATGGCGCGTCGCGTCGGCAGGATTTGTAAAGCTTCGGGCGTGGGCTGTCGGGATTCCGTGCCGGGCCATGAGGTCCTTGGCGAATGCCTTGCTCGACTCGATGCGCGCCGCGTTGCGGCTGGGGCCGAAGCACGGGAGCTTCCGTTCCTCAAACGCGTCGGC
>JACOUJ010000381.1 GCA_016177865.1 Candidatus Rokuibacteriota bacterium | reverse complement strand
GAAGGTCGCTGTGTCCATATTCACGGTCACGATCGACTACCCACTCGACGAGGGCTCGGAGGCCCTTAAGGGCCTGCGCCTCGTCATGTAGGCGCTCCTCGGAGAACTCTAGAGGGTGCCGGTAGTGCGTCCCGAGGAGGTACAGCCGGACCGCCTCCGGATGATGACGGTTCACCAGCTCCTTGATCGTGAGAATATTCCCTAACGACTTCGACATCTTCTCCGCGCCCATGTTCACAAAGGCGTTGTGCATCCAGTAACGCACGAACGGTTTCCCAGTCGCGGTCTCGGACTGGGCGATTTCGCACTCGTGGTGAGGGAAAATCAGGTCCTCGCCTCCGCCGTGAATATCGAAGCTCTCGCCGAGATACTCCATCGACATCGCGGAACATTCGATGTGCCACCCCGGCCTGCCCGGGCCCCAGGGACTCTGCCAGGAGGGCTCGCCGGGCTTGGCCGATTTCCACAAGGCAAAGTCCCGAGGGTCCCGCTTCCGCTCGTCAACCTCGACGCGGGCACCGGCGAGAAGCTCATCGAGGTTCTTCCCCGAGAGGCGACCGTAACGAGGAAAGCGCCGCACCTCGAAGTAGACGTCACCGTCAATCTCGTAGGCGAAGCTTGCGGCAATGAGTCGTTTGATCAGCGCAATCATCTGCGGGATGTGTTCTGTGGCCTTGGGCTCGACATCGGCGGGAAGAACGCCAAGGGCTTGCATGTCTCTCTGATACTCGGCCACGTAACGCTCGGACAGCTCGCTCGCAGAGACGCCTTCCTCTTGCGCTCGCCTGATGATCTTGTCGTCCACGTCGGTGAAGTTCTTCACGAACTTGACACGGTAGCCCCTATGGATGAGCCAGCGACGGATCACGTCAAAGACGAGTGCGCTTCGCGCGTGTCCGACGTGAGCCAGGTCATAGACGGTCACGCCGCAGACATACATCCTGACCTCTCCCGGGTCGAGGGGAGTAAAAACTTCTTTGGTACGGGTCAGGGTGTTATAGAGTCGGAGCGCCATAACCCGGTCCTACCCCGCTCAGCCATCACCGCCCACCTCCACTCCGACAACGGCCAGGGCCGCCATTCCTTCCTCCCGACCCAGGACACCCATGCCCTCAGGACTCTTGGCCTTGACACTGACGCGGTCGACTGGCACCTCAAGGGCCTGAGCCAGTGCCTTCTTCATGGGGTCGAGCCACTCGCTGAGGCGAGGCGCTTGGGCAATCAGGGTCGAGTCCACGTTCTGGACTCGTCCCCCTCTGGCTCGGACCAGCCCCAAGACCTCGCGAAGAAGGATGAGGCTTCGGATTCCGCGATAGCGCGGGTCGGTGTCGGGAAAGTTCTGGCCCAAATCACCCAGGCCGAGCGCTCCCAGGAGCGCTTCGGCGACGGCGTGCGTGAGAACATCGGCGTCTGAATGACCGAGAAGCCCACGCTCCGAGGGAATCTCCACGCCGCCCAAGATCAGAGGCCGGCCGGCGGCCCAGGGATGAATGTCTATCCCGAGTCCGACTCGGATCATCCGGACGGTCGGGCCTTGGCGGCCCGGGCCCGCGCACGGAGGATCGCAGCCGCGAGCGTGAAGTCTGCCGGGCTGGTGAGCTTGAGATTCTCAGGCAGCCCTGGGACCAGCCTGACCGGCTGGCCTAACCGCTCCACAAGAACCGCGTCGTCGGTCCCCACGAACCCCTCTCTCCGAGCCCGCTCGTGGGCGGTCCGGAGGAGGTCGGCGCGAAACGCCTGCGGGGTCTGGATAGACCAGAGTCCTTCGCGGTCCACGGTCCCTTGAATCCACCCGCCGCTGGCCCGCTTGATCGTCTCCCGTACCGGAAGTCCCGCGACCGCGGCCCCATCCTTCACCGCCGCTTCGAGCACGGTCTCGACCAACTCTTCGGTGAGAAAGGGGCGGACTCCATCGTGAACCATGACGTAGCGAGAGTCCGGAGGTAAGGCGCGAAGGCCCTGGCCGACGGACGCCTGCCGAGTCTCCCCCCCCGCGACCACCGAGCGAACCTTATCGAACGCGAAGCGGCTCACGAGGTGGCGGGCAACGGCGAGCGAGTCTACCGGAACCACGAGGATCACTCCTTCGATCCGGGGTGAGGTCTGAAAGACCGCGAGGGTGTGGGCGAGGACGGGCCGGCCGCCGATAGAACGGAACTGCTTTCGCGTCCGCCCACCGACCCGCTCCCCGGTTCCCCCCGCGGGGATGACCGCCCAGGCCCGGGTACGGTCAGCGCTCGTCGACTCCCCGGCCACCATTCTCCTCCCTGAGGCGGCTGAAGATCATTCGCCCGGCCGTTGTCTGAAGGACGGAGGTCACAATGACATCGACGCTCTGACCCAGATACCGCTTCCCGTGATCCACCACCACCATGGTCCCATCGTCGAGGTAGGCCACCCCCTGTCCCGATTCCTTTCCCTCGCGGAGGAGATGAACATGCATCTGCTCGCCCGGGAGTACCATCGGCTTCACCGCGTTGGCCAGCTCGTTAATATTGAGTACGCCCACCCCGTGAAGCTCCGCCACCTTGTTGAGGTTGTAATCATTGGTCAGGATCTTCCCCCCCACGGCCTTGGCGAACTCGATGAGCTTTCGGTCCACCTCCCGGATCTGGGGGAAATCCAGCTCCTGGATCTCTACCTTGACCTTGGGCATCCGCTGGATCCGCTGCAGGATGTCGAGCCCCAGGCGCCCGCGGTTCCGCTTCAGGCCGTCGGAGGAGTCGGCGATCTGCTGAAGCTCGCGGAGGATGAACTGCGGAACGAGAAGGCTCCCATCGACGAAGCCGGTCTCACAGATATCAGCGATCCGCCCATCGATGATGACGGAGGTGTCCAGAATCTTGGCGTGGCCCTGCCTTTCGGCATCGGGGGGGAAAAGACGGGCTGTCAACGCCTCCAGTTCCCCCGCTTTTCGGAGGGCCAGGGCAAATCCCAGATACCCGAGGAGAACCGAGAGGAAGCCAGTCCCCGCGATCCGCGGCCACCCCGACAGAAACGCCAGGAACGTCCCCCCCAACACCTGGGCGGCGATCAGTCCCACCCCTGACCCCAGCGCCACAAGAACAATCCGCTGGAGAGAAACCCGCCGCAACGCCTCTTCAACCAGCAGGATCAGGAGCCCTATGGCGAGGCCGGCCCCGCCCAGGACCGGCTGGGAGACAGGCAGCCCAAGGGCGCGCCCCAAGACGATTCCTCCGGACGCGGTCAATCCCAAAAAAAGGAGACGCGCAATGATGAATCCCATTCTTCTCCCTTCTTTCACTCAGCGGCCCTAGCCAAGCAGGACCCCGATCGCCTCTTCGACACTCTTGACCCCATGCATGGAAAGAGGCGTGTGGATCTCCGTCGCCACGTTGTTCGCCGGGATGACGGCGTGCTTGAATCCGAGCGCCGCGGCCTCCCTGAGCCTCACCTCAAAGCCGGAGACCGCCCGCACCTCGCCCGTGAGCCCCACCTCGCCCAGGATGACGGTCTCGGCAGCCACCGGCCGTTCGGTGAAGCTGGACGCGGCGGCGAGGCAAATCCCCAAATCCGCCGCCGGCTCCTGAAGCCGACCCCCACCGGCCACATTCACAAAGACATCCTGGCTCTGGAGCGGAAAACCGGCCCGTTTCTCCAAGATGGCGAGCAGGAGACAGATCCGATTGTAGTCGGCGCCGATCACTGTTCGCCGAGGCGTTCCGAAGTTGGCCGGCGTGACCAACGCCTGAAGCTCGCGGAGGAGCGGGCGGGTCCCCTCGAGGCCCGGGATGATCACCGAGCCCGGCGCCCCCCGGGGCCGCTCGGCCAGGAAGAACTCCGACGGGCTTTTCACCTCTCGGAGCCCCTCGCCCGTCATCTCGAACAGGCCAATCTCGTTGGTCGAGCCAAAGCGATTCTTGACGGCCCGGAGGATCCTGTGCGCGTGGTGCGCTTCCCCCTCAAAATAGAGCACGGTATCCACCAAATGCTCGAGCACCCGCGGACCGGCGATGGCCCCCTCCTTTGTCACGTGCCCCACAAGAAACGTCGAGACCG
>JACOUJ010000380.1 GCA_016177865.1 Candidatus Rokuibacteriota bacterium | reverse complement strand
GGACGGGCTTTGAGTCAGGCCCGGGAGGCGCGCCTCTTCGTCCTCGGGAAGATGCGAGAGGCCATCGCCACGCCGCGAACCGAACTCTCTCCCTACGCCCCCCGATTCGTCACGATCAAGATCAAACCGGAAAAGATCCGGGAGATCATTGGCCCCGGTGGAAAAGTGATCCGGGGGATCCAGGAGCAGACCGGGGTCAAGATTGACGTGGAGGACGATGGCCGGGTGACTATCTTTTCGGCAAACTCCCACGCGGTCCAGCAGGCGATCGAGATCGTCCAGGGAATCATCAAGGAGGTGGAGCTGGACAAGATCTACGTGGGGAAGGTCAAGAAGGTGGTTGACTTTGGGGCCTTCGTGGAGATCCTTCCCGGGACCGAGGGGCTGCTTCATATCTCCCAGATCGCCGAGCAGCGGATCCGCAAAGTCGAGGACGAGATCCAAGAGGGTGACGAGATTCTCGTCAAGGTGATTGAGGTAGACCCCTCGGGGAAGATTCGGCTCTCCCGAAAGGCCGCCCTTCGTGAACAAGGGGATGGGCCATTACGGGAGAAGCTCCGGGAGCCCTCTCGCGCCAAACAGAGCCCATGACAGAAGTTCTCCGGAAGTCGGTTCTCTCGAACGGCATCCGGGTCGTGACTGAAATGGTCTCCCACGTTCGCTCCGTGGCCGTGGGGGTATGGGTCGAAACCGGGAGTCGCCACGAGCCCGGACCCCTCCGTGGTATCTCACATTTCATCGAGCACCTCGTCTTCAAGGGAACTGAGAGCCGAACCGGGCCAGAGATCGCCAGGGCGGTGGACTCCGTGGGTGGCCAGATGGATGCCTTCACGGCCAAGGAGCACACCTGTTTTTATCTCTCCGTGCTGGATCAGCACCTCCCGTTGGCCGTGGACCTTTTGACAGACATCCTCCTGAATCCCCGATTTGCCGGGGAGGACCTGGAGCGAGAAAAGTCCGTGATCTCTCAAGAGATCCGGATGGTGGAAGATACCCCCGACGATCTCATCCACGATCTCTTTGCCGAGCGGATCTGGCCTGGCCACCCGCTTGGTCGCCCGATTCTCGGAAGCTGGGAGGTCATTCGGGGACTCAGTCGAGAAGAGGTCTTGAGCTACTATCGGGCCGAGTACATTTCCAGCCGGATTACGATTGCGGTGGCCGGTCATGTCGAGCACGAACGAGTGGTGGAGCTGTTCAGTCGTCCGCTTGCCGGTTTCGCCCGGCCCGGCCCGGCCCGAAACGGTCTTTCCCCCAAGCTCGTCCCCCAGTGTGAGGTGATCGGAAAACCCTTGGAGCAGGTTCACTTCTGCCTGGGACTGCCGGGACTTCCTCAGGCCCATCCCGCGCGATACGTCCTGGCCATTTTGAACGATATCCTCGGTGGCAGCATGTCCTCCCGCCTCTTTCAGGAGGTTCGGGAGCAGGAAGGGCTCGTCTACAGCATCTATTCGGCGTCGCTCGCCTTCACCGACGCCGGGCTTCTCTTTGTCTACGCGGGGACCGACGCGGAGAAGTTCGATCGGGTCGTCGCCCTGGTCCTCAGAGAGCTTCGAGAGATCCGAAACAAAGGGGTCAGTCCCGAGGAGATCCTTCGAGCGAAGGAGCACCTCAAGGGGAGCCTGGTGCTCTCTCTGGAGTCGACCTCGAGCCGGATGAATCGCTTGGCCAAGCAGGAGCTCTACCACGGCCACTTCATCACCCTGGACGAAATGCTGGCCTCCATTGACGCCGTCTCCTTGAGTGAGGTGCGGGAGATGGCCACCCAGCTCCTCGATGGGAGCCAGCTCTCCCTGGTGGCCCTCGGACCCGTTCACACCCCACCCTCACGCGATACGCTCACGCTATGATTGGCCGCTATTCCAGGCCGGAGATGGCGCGGATCTGGGACGCTCCCGCCCGGTACGCAAAATGGCTCGAGGTGGAGATCGCCGTGGTGGAGGCCCGGGCCCGCCGTGGCGAGATCCCGGCCGACGCGCTCGCCCGCATCAAGGCGAAGGCGCGAGTGGAGGCCGGGCGGATTGAAGAGATCGAGGGGCGCGTCAAGCATGACGTGATTGCGTTCCTTGAAAACCTGGAGGAGGCCATTGGGGAGGATTCCCGCTACGTCCACGTGGGGATGACCTCGTCTGATGTCCTGGACACGAGCGTCGCGCTCCAGTTGCAGGAGGCGTCGACGATCCTGCTCCGTGACCTCGAGCGCTTGAGAGAGGTCCTCCGTCGACTTGCCATCCGCGAGAAAGATACGGTGATGGTCGGACGGACCCACGGAATCCATGCCGAGATCACGACCTTCGGTCTCAAAGTCGCCGTGTGGTGCGCCGAGACCGAGCGCGACCTCGAGCGCCTTCGGAGGGCGAAGGAGGCTGTTCGGGTCGGAAAGCTCTCTGGCGCCGTCGGGACCTACGCCCATCTGGACCCGGCCCTCGAAGCAGAGGTCTGCCGTGCCCTAGGGCTTGAGCCGGCGCCGGTTTCGACCCAGATCCTTCAGCGGGATCGCCACGCGGAGTACCTCACGACCCTCGCCATCATCGGGGCGTCACTGGAAAAGTTTGCGACCGAGATTCGAAACCTTCAGCGGAGCGAAATCCTCGAGGTGGAAGAGCCGTTTGGCGAGGGGCAGAAGGGCTCCTCGGCCATGCCCCACAAGCGGAACCCGGTTGGCTGCGAACAGATCTGCGGGCTGGCCCGACTGCTTCGGACCAACGCGCTGGCGTCGATGGACAACATCGCCCTCTGGCACGAGCGAGACATCAGCCACTCCTCGGTCGAGCGCGTCATCCTCCCTGATTCCACGATCCTTCTGGATTACCTCCTTCAGCGGATGACGGCCATTCTCGAAGGGCTCCACGTCTACCCGGAGCGAATGCGAGAGAACATCGAGCGGAGCTACGGCTTGGTGTTCTCGGAGCGGGTTCTTCTGGCGCTCGGAGAGAAGGGTCTCAGCCGCCAGCGGGCCTATGAGTTGACCCAGCGGTGTGCCATGCGGGCCTGGAGTGAACGGCGGAGCTTCGAGGCAATCCTCTCGGAGGACCAGGAGGTAACGGCGGTGTTAGGCCCGGAGGGCCTGGGGGCATGCTTCGACCCTGCGTGGCCCCTGCGTCACGTGGATCAGATCTTCCGCCGTCTGGGGCTTCTCGGGTGAAGGCGCGTGTCTTCGTCAGGCCGAAACCATCGGTCCTCGATCCACAGGGGGCTCAGGTGCGCCGGGCCCTGGAAGGGCTCGGGTACCGTGAGGTCACCGACCTCCGCGTCGGGAAAGTCCTGGAATTGACGCTCGAAGAGTCGGATCCGGTCCGGATCTCCGCGCGGCTCGAGGAGATGTGTCGGAAGCTCCTGGCCAATCCAGTCATCGAGGAGTACTCCTGGGAGATCGAAGGACTTGTCTCTCGCGGGGAATGGCATTAAGATGAACGTGGTCGAATTTGCACACTGGAGGTGCGGATGAGATTCGGCGTGGTGGTCTTCCCGGGGACGTGGAGCGACTGCGACTTTCACTATGTGATTGGTGAAGTCTTGCACCAATCCGTGGAGTACGTCTGGCACCGGGAACGAGACATCTCCAAGTTCGACTGTCTCATCCTCCCCGGTGGGTTCTCCTACGGAGACTACCTGAGGGCTGGGGCCATTGCGGGGCGCTCCCCGCTCGTGGAGGTTCTGCCGGATTTTGTCGACAAAGGTGGCCTGGTCCTCGGGAGCTGCAACGGTTTTCAGATCCTTTGCGAAGCCGGACTTCTCCCCGGGGCCCTCATGCGGAATGAGTGTCTTCAGTACCGCTGCCAGTGGACGCACGTCCTCGTGGAAAACGTTGAGACTCCGTTCACCCGCGCCTGCCGTCCCGGCCAGGTCCTCAAGATGCCGATCTCCCATGGGGAGGGACGCTACTACGCCGATCAGACGACACTGGCCCAGCTCAAAGCGCAGAACCAGATTGTCTTTCGATACTGTACCGAAACGGGTGAGATCGTCCGAGAAGCCAACCCCAACGGGGCCATCGAGAATATTGCCGGGGTCTGCAACACGGACGGGGCCGTCCTGGGGCTCATGCCCCACCCGGAGCGCGCCAGTGAGAGCCAGGTAGGGGGGACCGACGGCCTCGTGCTTTTCTACTCTGTCCTGGGGAGTCTGGTCCAGGAGGGGAGCTTCCAGGCATCACGCTAGTGCCGTGGCGATAAGCGTCGCATTTCTTCGTTCTCGGTCGTCGCCAATCCTCACGTACACACCCCGTACGCTCCGGTTGGCTCCTCCCTCGGGCCTCG
>JACOUJ010000417.1 GCA_016177865.1 Candidatus Rokuibacteriota bacterium | reverse complement strand
GGGCTTCCCCTGTGGATCGCCGTGGACCAGGGATTCTTCAAGAAGCACGGGCTGGACGTGGAGCTGACGCTCATTCGCGGGGGGGGACGGGTGATGGCCGGCCTGATAAGCGGGGAGATGCGGTTTGTCAGCGCGGCGCTCTCTCAGGTGGTGGGGCCCGTCGCCCAGGGCGCCGACCCGGTCCTCATCGTGGCCTTCGTCAAGAAGCTGCCTTATCTCTTCATGGCCGCCTCCCACATCAGGAGCCCGGAGGATCTCAAGGGAAAGAAAATCGGCGTCGCCACCTTCGGCGGGGCCGCCTACGTCGCCTCCCACATAGTCCTCCGCCAGTTCGGCCTCGATCCCAAGCGTGATCAGATCGCGCTCATCCAGATCGGGACCGAGCCCGAACGCGTGACCGCCTTGATTGGAGGAAGCATTGACGCGGCCATGCTGGCGTCCGAGTTGGCGAGGCGCGTCCCTACGCCGCCGTTTCAGACCATGCTCGACCTCAGGACCTCGAACATTCCCTGGCTCCATACGGGCCTGATCACGACCCGAAGCTTTATGAAGGCCAATCCGCGGATCACGGAGGCCGCGGTCCGCGCCCTCCTCGAGAGTGTCGCGTTCGCCTTCGACCCCAAGAACAAAGAGGCGGTGAAGCAGAGCATCGCCAAGTATCTCAAGCTCGACAAGGCGGGGGAGACCGAGGACGCTTACAAAGACGGCCTCGATCACCTGGCCACCAATCCCGTACCGTCCCCCGAAGCCGGCGCCACGCTCTTGAAGCTCATGGCGGAACTCGAGATCAACAAGGAGGCCGCCCGACTCAAGCCCCAAGACCTGATGGATTCGAGCATTGTGGAGAAGCTGGAGAGGGAAGGGGTATTGGAGAACCTTAGGAGACGTTGAGAAAGGTCGAATAGCGAAGGAGGAGCCCATGCCCCCCCAGATCATTTCCGTGCAGGAAGTCTCTCGACTCGAGGGCCAGGAGGTCGGGATCACGACCTGGCATCGGGTGACCCAGGAAGAGGTCAATGCCTTCGCCCACGCGACCCACGACGCCTACTGGATCCACACCGATCCAGAACGGGCCAGGAAGGAGTCGCCCTTCGGGACCGCGGTGGCCCACGGCTTCTTCACACTCTCACTTACCGCGTACTTCCTGCAACAGGTCTTAGCCGTCGAGGGCGCCAAGATAGCGATCAATTACGGGGTGAACCGGGTCCGTTTTCCGGCCCCCTGCCCGGTGGGAAGCCAGATTCGCGCGCGGGTGACGCTGACGAAGGTCGAAGAGGTTCCGGGGGGCATTCAGTGCACCGTGAGCTTCACGATCGAGCGGAACGGAGAGCTCAAACCGGTCTGTGTCGCGGAGAAAATTCTCCGCTATTACCTCTGATGGCTGAATCAGTATTTCAGCGGAGGGACCTCCCCACCGCGGGATGACGTGCGCCAGTGAAACCGTTCGTGATCAATCGATATGGGCGGATTGTCTTTCGCCGAGTTGTCTTTCCCCAGGTCCGGTGCCAGCATGACGCTCGAGGTCTGACTTCAGGGGCTGGCCATGATCACCGTGCCCGGCCTCGGCGATCTACGCTCCTACATCCTTCGTGCGATGGAGATCGCGGAGGCAAAAACCCGAGTTGCGTTCGGCACCAGTCGCGGGCCGAGCTTGAGAGGCTCTTGACACCATCTCCCGAGAACCGCGGCGATGACAATGCGCGTCCCGGCAACGACTCATGCCCGACGGTGTGTCGTGTTGCCTGTTCTCAACGCCAGTGCTAGTATGCTCTTGTCCATGGGGCACACTGAGGATGCGCGCCCGTTCGTTCTCTTGTGCACAATAATCGCCTTCGTAAGAGTCCTGCCGATCGGCGTCCTCCGGTTCGCGGAGCCGTTGGACCGAAAAGGGTAAGGTGATTGCATGAAACCGTTTATGGTCAACCGCTACGGCCGGATCGTCTTCCCTTTCAATTTCTTCCCGGAGCTTGACTTTTCGGTGTTCGAAACCCTCGAGCAGTTCTCCGCCGTCATCCGGCGCGACTTCGAAGACAAGGCGCCCACCGAGACCGACATCGTCGCGCGAGTGGAGGCTCAGGAGTACCGGGGGCGCTACAACCTCTTGAGAGACCTGGCGCTCAATATGTTCTGGGTCAACCGCTACGCGATGACCATGTACGAGAAGCGCGCCATACGTTGGCGGGATGTGCCCCGGCAGCGCGACGACGTATTTCTCCCGGTATTCACGCGTTGGGAGGGGGCCGATCTCTCGGCGGCCATTGTCCTGGGATACCGGGCGCTTAAGCCCACATGGGATGAGGGCACCGAGGACAAGATCTTCCGCATCCTCCTCGATGTCTTCCGCCACAAACCGGGCGCCGGGGCCGAACTGCCAGCCATCAAGCCCACCGTAGCGGAGATCCTGGCAAACCCCGCAAACCTGACCTATCACCTCCTGGCGTGGGATCCAGACTACCCCGGCTACGGCCACGCCGACATCATCGAGTACACACATGATGTGCCAGAGCTCGAGGCCCTCATGCGGCAAGCGATGGTACTACACAACCAATACCGCTGGGATCGAGATAAGACGCGGCTCACCGAGGTCGGCAAGCTCCAGGACGATGACTTCGTCGTGGTCTTCCATCCACGGAACGACGACGTCCTCCAGTTCATCCGAAGGGTGAAGGACGGCCGTCGGGTCCGTCCCCGGAAGCCGGCACCGGCCGAGGCACGCCGGCCCCTCACGCCCTACCTCCCCGTTGAGGTCCGCAAGCGCTTGACGGTGATGCCCCGTCTGGAGGCCCTGACCGTCTACAGGGGCGAACGAGCCTGCACCAATGACGACCTGATCCGAAATGCCGCGTGGTGCTGGTCGCCCATGACGGCGGATGAGATTTTCATCAAAACCGGGATCCAGCAGCGGGTCTACACCGAGTTGGATCTGGATCACATCGCATTCCTCGCGACCCGGCGGGCCCTAGAAAAGTCTGGGCGTCGGCCGGAGGAGATCGGTGCCCTTCTCTTCTGCTCATGCACCACGACCAGGATCATCCCGTCCCTCGCCACGTGGTTGTCCGGTGTGCTTGGAATCTTCCAGACCCACGCCTCCTGCGACATCATTGCGGCCTGTGCCGGCATGCCGTACGGGGTCTCCGAAGCGGTGCGCCTCCTCCAGGAGGTTGAGCGCCCGGTCCTGGTAGTCTTCGGCGAGAAGTTCTCCGATAAGATCGGCACGGTCCGCACCTCCCGGATGATCTTCGGGGATGGCGCCGCCGCGATGGTCATCGGACCGGCGCCCAAGGACGCCGCGCCTGACATCGAGGTCTATCAGACCTACGCGAGCGGTCCGATGGCCGAGGTAGACTCCATCATTTGGCCCAATCCCGATTTTGACAACAACATTACGGTCTATGGCCCCGAGGTAGAGAACCTCGTCAAGCGGTACCTCACGCAGATGATTGGTGAGTTGACGTCGCTCCCGCACCCCGAGGGCGCTCCCGGCACCCTGATGGACGCGATCGAGCTTATCGTGCCGCACCAGGCGAACAAGATGATGGTGACGAAGTTGGCCCAGGCCGCAGGGGTTGCCCCGGAACGTCTCTATTTCAACATCGAGCGCGTCGGGAATACCTCGGCCGCCAGCATTCCGATCGCGATCCATGACGCGGTGAGGGAAGGCGTGATCCCCCGCCCCATGCGCGTGTTCGCGCCGGGCTTCGGGGCCGGCGCGGTCGGCGGCTACGTGGTCTTGCGGGTCGATCCGGCAGTAGTGGCGTAGCATTCGGCCGCGGCCAGGATAAACCTCTTCTCCCACTCTTTGAGGCAGAGGCCCCGGGCCACCTCGTCGCAGCGCGATTACGCACAGTCTTTGCGTTTTTACGCAACACGTAGTAGGATGAACGCGGGTCGCCACGATGAAAGCGAAAGAAGACCGCCAATCATTCCAACAGGGTGCTCAGTGGCAAGAGGAGCTATCGCGCAATTTCCTCCGCATGAAGAACTTCGCCACGATCCTGCTCAATGCGGACGAGCCGGCCGTGGGCGCAAGTCCGCGCGAGGAGATCTACCGCAAGAATAAGTCTCGCCTCTACCGCTACCCGGGACCTAAGAAGCACCGGACACCGCTTCTCTTCGTCCCCAACCTGGGCATCAGCCGCCCATACATCTTCGACCTCCTCCCGAAGGCGAGCTTCGTGGAACACATGACCCGAGAGGGATTTGATTTCTACCTGCTCGACTGGGGAGTTTTCGGTCCCGAAGATAACCATCTAACCGTGGACGACTGCGTGACCCGCATCCTGCCACGAATGGCCCAGAAGGTCTTGGAGTCCTCAGGAGCGCGAAGGGTCTCGGTGCTGGGCTACTGTATGGGGGGGCCGCTTTCGGCCTGCTTCCTCGCCCTCCATCCGGAAGTCCCGGTAGCGAACTTTGTCAACATGGCGGGTCCTATTGACTTTTCGAAGTCGGGGCTCTTCGCCCGCTGGCTGGACAAGAAGTATTTCAACATAGATAGGTTCGTGGACACCCTCGGACAGATTCCGCCCGACCTCGTCAAGATCGGTTTCAAACTTCTGAAGCCGACGATGGACCTCTCCACGGGACTCAATCTTTGGTGGAATCTCTGGAATGATGAGTATGTCATGGGCTATCGGGCGCTGAACAGGTGGGCCAACGAGTATGTCCCATTTCCGGGTGAGTTCTTCCGTCAGTGGGTGAAAGAGTTCTACCAGGAGAACCGGTTGATTCGGGGGGAGCTTCGGTTTGGGGGTAAACCAGTACGGCTTGAGACGATTCGCTGTCCGGTGCTCGTGGTCGGGGCCAAGGAGGATAACATCGCTCCGCCAGGTTGCGTCGCCGCACTCATCGATGCGGTTGGCGGCCGGGACAAGGAGTACGTCGAGTTGCCGGGGGGGCCATATCTCCCTGATCGCGGGTCGAGGCGCCTCGGTCCACTGTTGGCCGAAGATCTCCAGCTGGCTGGCAAGTCGGTCATGAGCCTTCCACCTACGGCCGAGACGGAGAGGGTCAGGACATGACGGAGCGGTCGGCCAGCCAAGAGTTTTTCGACCTCTGGAAGAAACAGGTCGAGGAGGGGACGCAAACCTGGGCGAGGATGGTTGGGCAGACCCAGACCGCCGATCCCACGCAGTTTTGGCGCCCATTCATGGACCAGGGGATGGCAGCCTGGGCCACGCTCCTCACTCAGGGACCAGTGACGCCAAACCTCCTTCCCCAATGGAAGCAGTTCTTAGACCAGTGGATCGGGGCCTGGGCGCGAGTGCTTGAGCAAGCCATGGGGACGGAGGCGTTTGCGCAAGCGCTCGGGGGCTATCTGGAGCGCTGGCTCTCGCTTCAAGTGCCGATCAAGAAGGTGGCCGAAGAGTCTACCGAGGCCACCCTCTCAGCCCTGGGAATTCCGTCTCGGTCTCAGTTGACGGGGATCGCGAGACAGATCGTGGATCTCGACGACCGGGTCGAGCGGTTGGAGGAGCGGCTGAACACACTCATGATGCGCCTAGACGAGGTTCTCAAAACAAAGAGCGACGCGACGCGACGCGACGCCCGGCGTGCTCGGAGGAGGGCGCAATGATCGGACGCACCATCGAGGAGCTGGCTGTCGGCGACGTAGCGGAGCTGTCGCGAGTGGCGACACCGGCAGACATCGGCTGGTACGTGGGCGCTGTCGGCGACCACAATCCGATCCACTCCGACCCCCTTTTCGCGGCGCAGACGCCGTTTCGAGAGCCGATCGCGCCGGGGCTCTGGACGGCAGGACTGATTCCT
>JACOUJ010000416.1 GCA_016177865.1 Candidatus Rokuibacteriota bacterium | reverse complement strand
ACTTTCGCGTGAAGTTCGGCCGAGGGTTCGATCGTCAGGACGTCGAAGCGTTTCTCGAGGAGGTGGCCGGGGACTACGAAGAGCTGGTTCGGGAGAACAACCTGCTCAAGGAGCAACTCACGGCCCTGGAGGAGCGGGTGCGGGGAATGGAAGAGGAGGAACGCCTCATTCGCGAGACGCTCCAGACGGCGCAGAAGCTGGCTGAGGAGCATAAAGAACAGGCCCGGAAGGCCGCGGAGCTGGTCGTCCGGCAGGCAGAGATCATGGCGGAGAATCTGATGGAGGCGGCGCGGGCCGAGGAGGCGAGGATCAAGCACGAGATCCTCGCGTTAAAGCGCCAGCGGCGCCACATCGGTGACGGCCTCAAGGCCACGCTGGAGCAGTACGGAAAGCTGATTGATGCCGACTTCGCCGCGTCCGAGTGAGTCAATTCGCCTGACACTCCGGGTCAAGCCCCGGGCGAGCCGGGACGAGGTCAGCGTCAAGGGAGATCGGCTCGAGGTGCGCGTGACCGCTCCACCCGTGGAGGGGGAAGCCAACGCCGCCTGCCTTCGGCTCCTGGCCAGGCGCCTCGCGCTTCCTCCTTCCGCCGTGACGCTTGTCCGAGGGGCGCGGAGCCCGGTCAAGCTCGTTTCCGTCCGCGGTCTCAGCCTCGCCGAGGTCCGGGCCAGACTCGGAGCCCCAGATGGCGCTTGAGCTTCGTCCAGTTGAATGGGTGGATGACCGTGTGCGCCTCCTCGACCAGACACGTCTTCCGGGCGAGGAGGTCTGGCTCACCCTCAGGAGTTGGCGGGCGGTGGCCGAGGCCATCCGAAGCCTCCGCGTGCGCGGGGCGCCGGCCATCGGCGTCGCTGCGGCCATGGGGGTGGCGCTGGCAGCCCTTGAGAGCCGGGCCTCGGACAGGGAGAGCTTCCTCGCGGACCTGGATGGGGCCCTGAAGGGTCTCGCCGCCACGCGGCCGACGGCGTTCAATCTCTTCTGGGCCCTGGATCGGATGCGGCAGGTCGTCGAGGCCCACGGTCATCTCCCGCTCGGCGAGCTTAAGGTCCGCCTTGTGGCCGAAGCCCGGGCGATCCACGAGGCGGACGTCTTGGCCAACCGGACGATGGGGCGCCACGGCGCCTCTCTGATTCCACCCGCCTCCCGCATCCTGACCCACTGTAACGCCGGGGCCTTGGCTACGGGGGGGTATGGCACGGCGTTGGGGGTGGTCCGCGCCGCACATGAGGCGGGGAAGGTGGCGCTGGTCTGGGTGGACGAGACGCGGCCGGTCCTTCAGGGATCGCGTCTAACCGCCTGGGAGCTGGTCAGAGAGGGGATTCCCCATCGCGTCATCGCCGATGCGACTGCCGCGTCTCTCATGGCCCGGAAGGAGGTGGATCTGGTCGTCGTCGGCGCCGACCGGATCGCCGCCAACGGCGACACCGCCAACAAGGTGGGGACCTATGCCCTGGCCCTCCTGGCCCGGGCCCACGGGCTCCCGTTCTATGTGGCCGCGCCGACCTCCACGATTGATCTCGGGTTGCCCTCCGGTGACGCCATCCCGATCGAGGAGCGCGAGCCGGGGGAAGTGAGCCAGCTTCACGGGATTCTCCTGGCCCCGAAGGAGAGCCCGGTCTTCAATCCGGCGTTTGATGTGACCCCGGCGGAGCTGATCACGGCGATCATCACTGAGCGTGGGGTGGTGAAACCGCCCTCTCGTGAGGGCATCCACCGCCTCTTCACCTTGTGAGCCCGCCGGAGCACGCCGCCACCGAAGCCGCGCGCCACTACCACACCGCGACCAAGCACTCCTACTGGTCGGTTCGCTCGAGCGGCCACTACCTGGATTGGGAGACCAAGCCGTTCCTGTACAAGATCTATCCGGCCCTCGAGCCGATCCGCTTGCCGCAGGCGTTGCCGTGGGCGACTCAGGAGACCTTGGCAGTCCTTCGCGGTGAGGGACCGGGAGCGCAGGCGCTCACCCTTGAGCGGTTGGCCTCCCTTCTCTTCTTCTCCGCCGGCGTCACCAAGAAGAAGGTCCATGCTGGGGGAGACGAGATCCACTTCCGCGCCGCCGCTTCGACCGGCGCCCTCTATGAGGTGGAGATCTATGTGGTGGCCGGGGAGCTTCCCGGCCTCGCCGCCGGCGTCTACCACTTTTGCCCCGGTGATTTCTCGTTGCGGCGGCTCCGGGCCGGCGATTTCAGGGAGGCGTTGGCGCATGCCGCAGCCCTCGACGACATCTGCCGCGCTCCCGCAACGCTCGTCCTGACCGCCATCTTCTGGCGAAATGCCTGGAAGTATCAGGCGCGGGCCTACCGGCACTGCTACTGGGATTCGGGGACGATGCTGGCCAATACGCTCGCCACGGCGACGGCCCTTGGCGCCTCCGCCCGGATCGTCACCGGCTTCGTGGATCGAGAGGTGGACCGTCTTTTGGGGATTGACGGCGAGCGAGAAGGGAGCCTCGAGCTGGTCGTCCTCGGACCCCCGGGAGCGCCCGCGCCAGAGCCGGCAGGTATGCCGCCCATTGATTAGGCCTCGGCGCTTTCGCATCCTGAGGACGTCCAGGCCTGGCGAAGCGCGTCTTCAAGCGTCACGCTCCCGCGCCCTGCGATCCCCGTTTCGCCGTCGGGAAGTCTGGGGGACACGATCGTGCGGCGAGGCTCTACGCGCCGATTCGCCCATGAGCCGATCGACTACGAGCAGCTCTTGGCTATTATGGACCGCTCGACCGCCGAGATTCCCGTTGACTACGCGCAGGTGGGGCCATGTCTTGCCGAATGCTACCTCATCGTCAATGCCGTGGAGGGGTTGGCCTCGGGCGCCTATTTCTATTCCCGGGAAGAGGGGCGGATCGAGCTTCTGAAGGCGGGCGAGTTTCGTGCTCAGGCCGGGTATCTCTGTCTCGAGCAGGAGCTTGGGGCTGACGCGAGCGCCGTGATCTTCTTCCTGGCTGATCTCGCGTCAATCCTCAAGCGCTACGGCAACCGCGGCTACCGCCTCGCCAATCTTGAGGCGGGAATCATGGGTGGGCGCGCCTACCTGTGCGCCTATGCCCTCGGCCTCGGGGCGTCGGGGCTCACGTTTTACGACGATGACGTCGCGCGCTTTTTCTCCCCTCACGCCGAAGGGAAGGACGCCATCTTCGTCACGGCGCTGGGCCATTCCGCGCGCGGTGTCGTGCGCCCGGAACTTCTCGCGCCGCAGCCCGCGCCGGGCTAGCGGGGCGCCAAACCATCGCAGTCTGGGAAATGCGAAGGCCCGGAGATTTCTCCGGGCCTTCGATAGGGGGTGAGAGGTCAGTTCGCGGTTACTGCACTTCGATTGAGGTGCCGATCTTCTGCCCGGCTGGGTTCTCGGTGAAGCTCGCCTTGACCGTGGCCCCCTCCTTCAGGGCGGCTCGCTGGACCCTGACAGAGGCGGGGATCATGAGCCTGGTTCCGTCCTCCAGCGTGACCACGCCACCGTCCGGATCCACGTTCTTGATTGTGCCCTCGACCTGCTTCTTTGCCTCGGCCGGGGTACCCGATCCACTGGGCATCTGCGGGTAAGGCTGTGGGGCCTGGGCCACCACATGGGCGGCGGACATGGCCGAGGCCAGCAAGAAAATTACCAGGATTGAGAGTATTCGCTTCATCGTGACCTCCTCTGGTCTGTTCTGGGTTTCACGGATTCTTCTCTAACGAGATCTGGGTCGAGGTGACGATCTTCTCCCCTCCCTTCTTCTGTGGATACTTTGACCGGCGCCCCCCCTTGGGGCCTCACGCCGGACACGGGCCGATGCGGGAACGGTAGGCTGGGTACTGTGTTCAGC
>JACOUJ010000415.1 GCA_016177865.1 Candidatus Rokuibacteriota bacterium | reverse complement strand
CTTTACGCCAGCGGCGCGCGCAAATTTGATGTTGCTAGCATCGACCGGGGCTGGCCCTACGAAGATCAGTCCATCGGGTGTGGTCCCAGCAGCCCAGGCGCTCTTTGCGTCCAGCTGGAACGCCGTGAGTAGAAACGCGCGCGGCGCCTTTCCAGTTGCCGTCGATAGTCCCTTTGCCGCCACCTTTGAAAACGTGTCCGTCGCCGCGACCAACTCCGTACTCTTCGCACCCTGCTTCAAGAGTTCCTGTCCTAGAATTCTGGTCCATTCTTCCGTGTGGTAGGCTCTGCTGTAAAATCCTTCGCCAGCCTTATCCAGGATGTCCGTCTCTAGACGGACGCCCGAAAGATGAAGCACGCCACTTTGGGCCCCAAGGCTTGACGTTGCCACCACACTTGCACGGCAGAAGGACCCGATTACAACCACAACACCAGAGCGAAGAGCCAGGGCACTGAATGCTGCCTGTGCCTTAGCGGCGTCGCAGCCGTCCTCGGCCACCTCCAACGTGACCTTTCTCCCATGGAGTCCCCCTGCTGCATTCAACTCTTCAACCGCGATTCTTGCGCCTTCGACCGCGTGTTTTCCCACGTCACCACCAGGCGACATCATCCCAATCTTCACATCTTGGGCGGCTCCTGCCCGGGCGGACAAGCAGAGCCCACACATAAGTGCAACGATTAGCCCCACCCTCGCCTGTTCCACGGCTTGCCTCCCTACGGACACGAAACAAGCACCCCTGCGTCGCTACCAATCTCCTGGATCACCGTGTTCTAGGATCCTAGGTCTCTGCTCTCACGATGCCACCGCTCATTGATATGGCCCTGGCTTCACGTCTCGAAATGGCCCCGCTACCCGTGGCCAATTCAGCGCAAGCCCATCGAGCTTGGACAATCGGGCATAGTCATAGAACACTCTCCGATTCAATTGCTTGCCAACGAGCACGAACCACACTCTCAAGGTCGATCATCAGGAGACTCGCGGCCACCAGCGTTGCACGGCACAGCTGGATCACGGCAGTCGACAGCATTTGACGATACGGGACTGCTTCCATATGGTCGAGCGATTCACACGCTTTTGCCATTCGGCCCGCGACGTCGGCAAGCTCGCGGAAGTACCACTCCACGACCGTGTTCCTCCCAATGCGACCAGCGTTCAGACCGCGGCCCAGCGCTGCGAGATCTCCATGTTCGCCAAGAAGGACATGCCCCCCTAGTTCCTCCGCGAAGTTAAGTCGCAACACGTCCCCCGCGCTCAATCCGACAATAAAGGCGTCGACGACGGTTCGCTCCGTTTCGCCAGCCTCAGGTTCCCGTCTGGCGAGCCGTCCAGCGTACTTGGCGACATGGAATGTGAGATGACGCATGCGGTCAGGATAGGGGAGGTGGACTATGTCTTCGTGCGCCCGCAGGTCGTGCTGGCGCTGCTCGACCTGTAGAGCTCGCAGAGCCTCCGCGGCGCCTGCCATCACACGGCTCCGCCACAACAAACAACGACCGCTCGAGAACTTGGGGCCGGCGGAGTCATCGTGCTACAGTCCTGGTCGATATGACGGCCTCGATCGAACACGACAGCGCGCGAATCCACTTCGAACATCTCTTCCGGGAGGCTATCGCGTGTCGGCTTTGCCCCCGGCTGTCCAAGAAATGCGCTGTCATTGGCTCCAATAACGGTCCACTCGGCGCTTCGGTGATGTTCATTGCTGAAGCTCCGGGCCGTTATGGCGCCGACCGATCGCGTGTTCCCCTTCACGGCGACGTCACCGGGCGAAACTTCGAGTGGCTCCTCGCGTCCGCCGGGCTCTCGCGAGACCGCGTCTATGTCACCAACGCGGTGCTGTGCAACCCCTGCGACCCACGCGGCCGAAACTCTCCACCCACCCGAACCGAAATCCACAATTGCTCGGTCTATCTGAGGAGACAGCTTGATCTCGTCTCCCCCGGGATCATCGTGACTCTTGGCACTGTGGCGCTCGTCGCTATCGGACTGCTGTACGGTCTTCGTGCGTCTCTCTCTACCCACCACCGCAAGCTCGTTCAGCTCTCGGACGGCCGCATCCTCATACCTCTGTTTCACCCC
The DNA here is from genome assembly GCA_016177865.1 of Candidatus Rokuibacteriota bacterium. Classification (GTDB taxonomy): domain Bacteria; phylum Methylomirabilota; class Methylomirabilia; order Rokubacteriales; family JACOUJ01; genus JACOUJ01. Next base: position 10,466 of record JACOUJ010000415.1, on the reverse strand, counting down.
AGCCAACGAGTAATGAACACGCGGCGCTCGAGGTCCGAGCAGCTCGAGGACTTCCAATACGTCAAGCTCTAACCTCTCTCATAGCGCAAACTTGCGGCGCAGCCGGTCCTTGACCGCGTGCAGCTCCGCTTCCTTCAGCTTGCCGAGCCGCTTGACCAAGGCCCGCTTCGGGATCGCGTGCACTAAACTCAGCTGAACAATCGAATCATAGTGCAGGAGTGTGCCGTCCGCCTGCAGTGCGTAGTCGTTCTCGAAGACGCGCTTCTGGCTCGTGATCGGCGCCACCAGGATCACTGGCATCTGCGGTACTGCGTTCAGGCGGTCGTTTTGCAAGATGAGGACCGGGCGCTCCTTCTTAACGTCGAGCCCGAACGCAGTCTTTAGCGACTCCGACACGTACTTGTCGCTGGCGAGGTACACTTCACCCTGAATGAAGCTACGCCCGTCATTCCAAGCAGCCGGATCAATCTTTGGAGGCGTCATTCGTCACGTTTCCATATCATCGCCCAACAGCTCTTGGGCGGTCATCACCAGGGGAAGCGCCTCAAGAAACCCCAGCATTAGCTCCCGCGTGTCCCCCGCCGTGATCTGGCCGGGGGCGACGTACTCGAATCTGCCCTCCGCCGGGGCTTCATCCCGATCAGCGCTCCCTCTATCGTGTGCCTCGCTGGGGAATCGGCCGAACGAGATTCCCTCGTGCTTCCGCACCGATCCCGCCCGCTCCTCTTTGAGCAGAGCCTTCATCGGCTTTGATACATACGTCGCGACGAGCAGGTCACGCTCCGAGCGCCGCCCGTACCTCCGAAGTACCTCGTCTATGACGCTTGCCTCGGCCTCGTCGAACGATGGCGTGAAGCGCCTTCTGATCCCCGGAGCTACGGCCCCGCGCTTCAACTCGATCTCGAAGCCCATCATCTCTTCGAGGTCCTTCCCGAACGTGGCCGGAACGGGTCCCCGTCTTTCCCTAAGGTAGTACGCCTTGGTGAGCGGGCGGCCGTGCCGGCGGTAGAAGGACCAATCGATGAGGTAGACCAACTTCGCGAGCTTCAGGCGCGATACCGGGCCGGTCTTCTCGGTGACGTGGAGGATCAGCTCCTTTAGCCGGGTTGCTTTCATGAGCGCCGCTTCCCGCGTGCTCCACGCTGAACCTCAGCGAGCACCTTATCGAGGTCGCCAGCATAACCTTGCTCGATGCGTGCGCGAAGCGAGACACAGGTGATGGCTCCTGCCGCAGTCTTCGTCTGGTCACACAAGAACTCGAGCAGGTGACTCAGTCCGACGTAGTTCCCGAGCGCCTTTTCAGCAAACTCATGATCCCGGTAGAACGCGAAAAGGTTCAGGGTGTTGTGCTCGATCTCATATTTCAGATCGATCGCAGTCAGGCAGGGGCCGCTCATGATCTTGTTCAGGTCGCGCGTAGGGTCGATGATCGGATAGAAGTACCACGCTTCTCGCTTGGCCTTGTGTTCCCGCATCCGCGTGATGAACGCCTCAAGCTGGTTGACAGGGGCGTCAACACCGACGGGCTCCCAGGCAACCAAGCGGCTGAAGTAGGAAAACGTCGGCCGCTTGCCGAGGAACCGTGGCGCCCTCGCTCGGAACTCCGGATAGCGCATGTAAAGGACGTGACGATCACCCTCGCAGTTAAAGCGATAGAACGACCGCGGGAAGATCGTGGCGGCGATGCCGTCAATTGACGGCACACCGCGATGACGAGCAAACCGTGCGAAAGCGCCATCGATGACGAGGTCCCGCTCGAACGGTGCCGTCATCCTCACCGTGAGGTAGTACGCCTCGTGCCCCGACAAAGCCAGCAGCTTCTCGATCACACGCAGCCATCCCGCAGAGGGCCCGCTCGCGTCGATTACCTCCTGCATCGGTTCATCCTTGAAGCGCACCCTAGCCAACAGGCGACTCCTGCATTTTCCGCTGGACGTAGGTTGCCAGGTTCCCGAGCCGCCACGGATTGGCGTCCACGAGCTCGTCCTCTCCGATTGAGATTTGGAAGGCATCCTCCAGTCCGAGGACGAGCGCGATCAGGTCCATTGAGTCACCACCCAGATCGTCGCAGAAGTGGTCGTTGGGTGACAGCTGGGTCGAGCGGATGGATTTCCCAGCGTCCGCGTTGTACTCGCGGATCACGTGTCCGATCCGGACTATGACCTCTTGTAGGCTAGCCATCGAGCAGCCCTCCGAATAACACGAAAGCCCAAACGACCCCGCTCTGGCCCGCAGGCGTTACAGCCTGCGTCTCCAGTGCGATCAGTTTGGGCTTGGACTGCTCCTAAAAGCGCATCAATTGTCCTACGCTCCCACCGTCCCTGTCAAGACCAACCGTGCGGCCTCCCCAGGTGCTTCCATGCGGGTTCCCAATCTCGTCGAAAATCCTAGCCGAATCGCGTATCTCTAGGACACGCCGCCAACCGCCTGGGGCCCCGCCCCTCATCCGACGTCGAGGGCGTAGCCGGCCGCACCCGCAAGGCCGACTTGTCCCCGGCTCCCTTAGGAAATTCCACTCCGCTTCCAGCTCGCCTCCACATGGCTCCCCAGCAGAGATTCTCAGACGTGCAGCATTGTGAAATCCGCCAGGGTCGCCGCCTGTAGTTGCTCGAACTGCTTCTGCGGCACCTTGAGATAGCGCCACCGTGTGTTGGTGAGTTCGCTGGCATCCTCACACCACCGTTGAGCGGCTTCGTCTTTGCGCTCTACCTCTGCGGTCTCCTGGCCCTTCGTCTCAAGCAGCCAGCGCGTTCCGCTCTCGTCCACTGCGACAAAGTCGGGATAGTAGGAACGAAGGTTCATATCCGAGTCCGTGTACTCGATCGCAAACCCGAACACTTCAGGCAGCTTACTGAACGCGGTCACGTCACTCGCACTGTCGAGGAACTTCGCGAACGCGCGCTCGAACGCATTATCGCAGGGAACCAAGTTGAACACGCACTTCCGCCCCTCCCACACCGGCCGCGACCACGGAAACGGAGGCGTCGATGACAGGAGCCGTGCTGGATCGAGCAGCTGAGGGCGCTGCTCCTCGATGGTCAGATTCAACAATGCCTTCCTGAACGTCTGCACGCACACGTAGTGCGCCACATTCGTGCTCATGGCGCGGATTGTCGCCTTATCCTCCAAGTCCACTGTCCGACCGAACGCCTTATGCTCGAAGAAATCGCGGACCTTTGGGGCGAGCACCGCGAATTGAGACGGCAGCTTCACTTCCTGAGCGATTCGCCGCGCGTAATAACCGATGACCTCCTGAGGCGTCTGCGGCTCCGGGATGGTGTATTCCCGCTCGATCTCCTTCTGCAGGGTGAGGAGGTCGAAGCCTTCGTAACGGAACGTCTTCTCCGCCTTGTCGCCCGCCCTCAGCGGCAAGACAGGGCAACTGAAGCTCTGAACATCAAGAGTGGCAATCTGCTCGGCAAGGCTCTTGCGCCGCACGAGCGCCGGTGTCAACAGAGGCAGGCCGATATCATACTCGGCGCGTTCCGCCTGCGGCGCGATGGTGACGATATGCAGCTTGTCTCTGCCAACCTCGAACGTCTCGAGCTGAAGCTCTTCCAGCTTCTCAAGATCCTCGACGAAGTCGAGAAAGGCCTTGTTGCCAATGATGTCCACACGCTCGCGGTAAGCCGCAGGAATGTCCCGGAACATGAGGCGCAAGCCTCGTCCGATCGTCTGCTCGGGCAGGATGTTCGCTTTCGCCGCATAGGGTCGAAGGCCCACCACTACGGTAACATTCTGGACGTCCCAACCCTCACGCAGCATCAGCACACTCACCAGCGCGTTCACGGGATTCTCCGGAAGGTCGACCTCACGAGCCAAGCGCCGCGCCGGTTCGAGATCCCTCTTTGCGACCTCTCCCGTTTGGTTCGTATGGATCACTAGAGTCTTGTCCCCTCCGAAGTCCTCGGGGTACTTGGTTCGCAGCCAGTCGCCCACGTCGTCAGCTTCGTCGGTCGAGTTCAGCATCCCAAACAGAATCGGCTTCCTCCCCAGCGGTGCGAGCTGGTCGCGGTACTCCCGCCAGCGCTCAACGCCAGCGATAAGGTATCCTCGGTACTTTACGCTCGCGTGATCCGATTTCGCCTCATGGATCTTCGCGACCCCTTTCATGGGGCGCTTCACGATCCCATCCAGAATCGCTTGCTTGAGCGGGTAGTCACAGATCGTCCACGGGAATAAGGCGCCCTTCTGGAACCGGGGCGTCGCCGAGAAATCGAGTTGCGCGGCAAGTGGCGTCCTCGCGTGCAGTCCCCGGATCACCCTGTTCCACTCGCTCTCCTCGTCGTGAGTATGATGCGCCTCGTCGTTCACCACGAGCAGGCGGCCTTCACGAAGAGCGATGCGTTCCGTGAAGTCAGCCATCTCCAACTTCTGGGCAGGCGGCTTCGGACCGAGCACGCCGGCCATCGCATCCGGCTCATCGTCATCCTCACGACCGCCCCGCTCATAGAACTGTTGGATGTTCGTCAAGAAGAGCGTCCCTTCGGCATGTGCCTTCTCGCCCTCACCGCGCATCACACAATCGAAGTCCCAAAAGATCTTCAGCTCCTTGGGGATGAGAGGGTCCACCTGGAAGATCCGGCCCCCAGCGAAGTCGATCTTCAGACGTTCGAACACAATCACGTTCGGCGCGATCAGCAGGAAGGTCTTCGCATAGTCACGGGCAATCTCCTCCCGCTCCCGCATCGCATTCAAGAACTGCCATGCGACCGCGAGGGACATGACCTTCGTCTTTCCGCTTCCAGTCGCCATCTTGATGCAGTACCGGGCAAACTCGTCATAGGTCGCGAGACGTACGTTCTTGAGGTCCTCCGCGTATCGTTCCAGCAACCCCTTACGGGTGCGGACCTTCTCGAATTCCCACACAAAGATCACTGCCTCAATCGCATCCCGCTGCGAGGGATGCCAGCCGAATGGCCGGCCATTCGCAAGGCGGTGATCAGTGCGGAACCAATGGTTGAGCAGGAGCCTGGTCGTCTCCGTTATCCCCTTGTACCCGCCAGCCCGCCAGGCCTTCACCGCCTCGCGCAGCGCTGGCACGCATGGGGCTGTTCGCAGCTTGGCGGTGATGTCCAGAAGATTCTCCTGAGAGTCGTCGACGATGCGTCTCTTTCCTCGTGGCATTACTTCACCTCTACCGGGACCGCCTTCGTCGTATCATTGCCAAGGATATCGATCACCTTCACGAGGATCACATATCGACCAGGCTCGTCATACATGTGCACCGCCGTGGTCTCAAGCTTGGGGTTCTTCTTTGTGCGGTACGTCTGCCATACGTTGTGGAACGTGTCCTCTCTATAGTCCCAGTCAACGGCCCAGTAATCGACGTACTGGCTCCAGTGTTTGATCGAGCGACGAATCTCGTCCGGCACGTCGTCAGGCGAAATGACGAAATCATTCAACGTGAGCGAGACCTCTCGCTTCCTCATCTTCATGTCCACGGCTAGCGCCGCGAGCTCAAAGAAACGAATGTCCCCCTGCTCCACGGCGCGCTTCTCCAGAACCTCCCGGGGGATCTTCTTGAAGGTCACATCTACCCGAGACTCGGCGGCGACCTGACGGGCCAACTCGTTCAGCTCGAACGCAAACTCCCACCCGAGCACGTCGACTCCGGCAGTCTTTGGAGCATCCTTACCCTTACCGGCGGCTCGCCACACTTCGGAAGCGATTGCCTTCACGTCAGCGAGCGTCACTGGCGCATCGACTGCACCCACGTGCACCATCCGGCCACTCTTCGCCCCGTGCAACCACATGTGTCCGCTAATCGCTGTCCCGTGGTACAGCTCGAGGATGAAGCTGCGGTAGCGCGTCTCCCGTTCCCGGAAATCGCTCGACTCGGCGAACTCGGCAGCTTGCCACGCTTGACGTTCATACTTGCCGAGGTTCTGGACCATGAACGGCCGGACGCCAGGCATTTCAAGCAGCCTCTTACGGGCCGTATGGATACTGAACCGACTCAGATCACAAGCAATCCAGCGACGGCCTAACCTTTCAGCTACGACCGCGGTGGTTCCACTGCCCGCGAAGCAGTCCAATATCAGGTCACCAGAGTCTGAAGAGGCCTTGATGATCCGTTCCAGTAGTGCCTCAGGCTTCTGCGTCGGGTAGCCAGTATCTTCCTTTGATTGCGAGTTCACTGGTGGAATGTCCGTCCAGAGAGATTGAAGGAGCACGCCCAGCATCTCGTCCAAGTATCGCTTGTACGACGGCATGCCGCTCTTGGCGTACACCAGTCGTCCAGCCTTGTCCAGTTCCGCCATCTTCCTCTTTGTCCACCGCCAAGTGCGCGTGAGCCCTTTCCATTCGTAGGTCAGATTAGGCCGATCAGGATTTTGGTTGAGCACGTTATCGAGCCGGTACCGCCGACCCGTACCCTGCTCCGTCTGTGAGTAGTGCGAGGCGATATATGACTCGCCATGGGGAACGTACTGAGAATTCCATTTGATCGAGTCTGATTTGCCGAAAAAGAGAATGTAGTCGTGAGAAAACGGCAGCCTCCGCGCATGGCTTCGCGCAGAGACTCTCTTCCAGACGATCTCGCACTGAAAGCTGCCAGGTCCAAACACCTCATCGAGACACGCCCTCACATAGTGGTTCATGTTTGGTCCAATGTGGACATATAGACTACCGTCCTCTGCAAGGAGCTCGCGGAGCAAAACAAACGCCTCGTACAGCCACTGTAGATAGGAGTCCAGACCACGACCCCAGGTATCGCGGTAGGCTTTCTGCTCAAGGATGGACGGTTCCTTCACAAACGTCACCGTGTCATCCTCCGCGGTCTCAAGGTGGTCTGGTATCGTTGCCAGATAAGAGAAGTCCGCGCCCGTGTCGAAGGGCGGGTCGATATACACGAGATTCACCTTTCCGGCGAACTCCGGCAGTAGACTGGGCAGGACATATTTCTTGTCCCCCCAGATGAGACGATTACGCCAATCGGTCTCCCGTCCGGCCGCAAATAGATCGAGCGTTCGAAGACGATCCTGGGCGCTTTCGTTGACGGTTTCGACCGTCTGGAAAGGCAGAGCGATCCGAACCGGCGCGACTCTCTTTTCATTCAGGTATTTCCCTTCCCAGACGAGCTCCGTCATAGCGCCATCCTTCCAGTGGTGACGCTACTCACAACGTAGTCGCTCTCCGTGTAGGATACCCCGAAACACTAGGCAATCTCCTCTTTCGATTCGGCCCTTCCTCAAACTGATTGTTCCAAGGACAACAAGGGCCCGGTGCCATCCCAGCACCGGGCCTTCTTTCGTCTCCCCGTTCGCGGACCAGCCGGGATCTTGCCCATCCCCCTCGCTCACACCCGGACCATCCCGAGGCTGATCAGGATCGCCTGCTCGACCTGCCTCATGCGCTCGGGCTTGAGGGCGCCGAGCCGGCGAACCAGGCGGAGCTTGTCGACTGACCGGATCTGATTCAGCAGCACCACTCCGTCTGCCTCGAGCCCGCCTTCGGGCGTCCGCACGATGACCTCGGTCGGATAGGTCGGCTGCTCGAAGCGCGAGGTGATCGCGGCGACGATCGTGATCGGGCTCCACCGATTCGCGATGTCATTCTGCAACACCAAAGCCGGGCGCGTCTTCTTGATCTCTGCGCCGATCGTGGGATCGAAATTCACCAAGTAGACCTCACCCCGTCGCGGGTGGGCTATTTTCGATTTCTCTGCCATGCTTCTTCATCGAGGCTAAACCACTCCTCTGCGAGAAGCAGATCGCGCTCGGCTCTTCGCACTGCTCCCTCCTTCAGGAGGGTCTTGAGCTTCGCGCGACGCATCTCGTGGACAAGATGTCTGACGGCTTGATCGATGAACCGACTTCGGTCGCCTCGGGCGGCGGCGCGATCGATCAGCCGGATCGTCTCCTCGGGCAGCGTGATATTGACCCGTCGATGCACGGTTGTTAGACCTCCGTTCATAATGTTTCAATGATACACACTTTGGGTGTGTACGTCAAGGCGGCCAACCGTGAACACTCTGCCGCGTCCTTCGAACCGATTCTAGCGCCGCCGTGCCGGCTTCTTCGCCGCTCGCTTCTTCGCCGCGGCGCGAGGTGCTGCTGGCTTCTTCGCGGCCGCCGCCGGCGCCTTGAGTTCGACCAACACGAGCTCGAGGGGTTGGTCGCTCAGGTTCTCCGGCAAGTGGTCGCCGGCCGGGTACGAGCGAACCTCCCCGGTCGTGACGCGCAGCTCCTCCGCCTTGCCGCCCGGAAAGGTGAAGCGGGCATGGGCATCGGTCAGGTGCACGCCGACGCTCGCCGGGTGCCCGTGCATGACGGACTTCTCATGGGGGCCGTACCTGATCCGCAACACGCGGACCTGGCGGTTCTCGAACTCGGTCTTGTAATGAGTCGGATCGACCTTGACCGGGTCTTGGCGGACCATCAGCGACCTCCCTTCCACATCACGCCTCGATGACAACTCGCGTGTCCGTCGCCTCCACCCCCCGCACCCGCTGGATCCGCTGGAGGACGAGCTAGCCGAGCGCTCTCGGGCTCGCGGCCTCGACGAAGGCGATCACATCGGGGCGACCCCAGCAGGTGTGCGCCGTCTTCACTCCCCGGATCCGCCCCACCGCTCGGGCCGCCGCTTCCACCCGGCCCGGCGCGACATAGAGGAACACGTTACGCCTGTGTCGCCATGGCCCACCTCCTGAAGTCCATGCCGGCATCGCCACAATGCCCTTGTCAGAGACCCGTCGTGCGCACCCTGCTGCCGGCTTGAAACGACACCACTCATCGTCGCTTGTACCGCCCCATCAGTTCTGCCCGCTCGAGCACGTGACCGTCGATGGCCTTCAGCACCTCGGCTTTGGTCTTGCGCGCCGCGAGGGCGAGCTCGGTGTCTAGAGCATAGAGCTTGAAGAAGTAGCGGTGCGCCGGTCCCCGCGGCGGACACGGCCCGCCATAGCCAACTTTCCGGAAGTCGTTCATCCCCTGGGTCCCGATGCCGGCCACCGCGTCGCGCGTCGCCACGCCCTCGGGTAGCTCGCGGATGGTCGGCGTGATGCTGTAGAGCACCCAGTGGACCCAGGTCCCGGCGGGCGCGTCCGGATCGTCCACGACCAGGGCGAAGCTCTTGGTGTTGGCCGGGGGATCCCCCCAGCGGAGGGGTGGGGAGAGATCCGGGCCGTCGCACGTATGCTTCACTGGAATGTCGCCGCCGGATGCGAAGGCCGGACTTTGGAGCTCAAAGGCCATGGCGGATCCCCCGAGCGCCCAAAGTACCCCAACGACGGCCGTGCGGACCGTCCTCGAAGGCGACCTGCTCGATCGGGGTGGAGGCGAAGGAAGAACCGGCCACGCCGCGATTCTACTCCGACACGGCGAGGGGCGGTCCCCGGAAATGGGTTGCCACTTGGGTTGCCATTCGTGGGGTGATTCTGGGGGGATTCGGGGGTTTTCCGCGGTCTCCGGCCATGAGCCGAAGGCCGCAGAAAATCGCTGAAGTGTCGGGATCTTGAGGTGGTGGCTCCAACGGGATTCGAACCCGTGTTCATGTCCGCCACGCGCTTTCTCCAATGATGACGGCCGGTTGCGCGCTGTTTAGTCAACAGGCCAGACCCCGGGATTGAAATGCGGCTCCGAGCAGGACGATGTGGGCAATGACCCTCGACGGAGGTGGGGTAACGTAGGTGGTCGTAGTCCCCGGTGTCCTTCGCCAAAACCGCGTCCGACTCGCTTGGCGAACGTCCGTACTCTGTGACGGGCCCGGCCCGCACGGAGACCGGGTGGGCGGTTGTTCCGAGGGCAGGTCCGTCGACTTCCTCCGGCCACGCGCCCCGCACGGAAAGAGGTGGATCTCGGTGTGGGACGGATGGTGGCCAGAAGAAGGATAGTGACAGGCGTAACGCTGGTGGCGGTGGACCGGCCAGACGATGCTCGATCATCATGCCGCCCGCCGAACGTATCGATGATGCAGGCCCCCGACTTCGGGGAGCTGCACGACCGTGCCCATCTCCGGCCGCTCGATCGGCCGCACGTCTGGCGCATCCTTCTCGAGCGAGAGGTGAGTCCGTGCGCGGTGATAGTAGGCGAAGTAGCGGGTTAGGATGCGGCGAAGGTGCTGCTCGTGAAGCACGAGGACCTGGTCCAGACACTCGTGCCGTATCGAGCCGATGAGCCGTTCCACAAAGGGATTTTGCCAAGGGCTCTGGGCGGCCGTGAGGACCTCCCGGGTCTGCATGCCCTTCACCCGTTGCCGGAACGCGTGGCCGTAGACCTGGTCGCGATCGCGGAGGAGATAGGCCGGTGCCGTGTCGTCCGGGAAGGCGTTCACGAGCTGCTGGGCGATCCAGGCCGCGGTGGGATGCTCGGTGACGTTGAAGTGGACGACGCGCCGCCGATGGTGGGCGAGCACGACGAGGACGAAGAGGACGCGCCACCCCGCGGTGGGCACGGTGAAGAAATCGATCGAGACCAGGTCGCGGACGTGGTTGGTGAGGAACGTGCGCCAGGTCTGCGACGGCG
>JACOUJ010000047.1 GCA_016177865.1 Candidatus Rokuibacteriota bacterium | reverse complement strand
CTATATATAGTGTTAGCCCGCTGGTCGAATCGCCCGGACTGTAAGGAGGAGGAGGAAATGAACAGTTCGCCTCGCTCGTCGTCGAGGATGGTCTTGGTCATCCTGTGGCTTGTCGTCGCTGCCATCGCGGTCCCGCCGGCCGTGGCATGGGAGCCGACCAAGCCGGTCGAGTTCATCATCCCGGCGGGAACCGGAGGCGGCGCGGATGTCATGGCCCGCCTCATCGCGCCCCTCGTGGAGGAACTAAAGGTCTCGCCCAAACCGCTGGTGGTGATCAACAAGCCCGGTGGAGCCGGGGCTGAGGGCTTTCTCTACGTGAAAGGCAAGAAGGGGGACGCCCACACGATCATCATCACCCTCTCCAATCTCTTCACCACGCCACTCCATACCGGGGTTCCCTTCAACTGGAAGGACCTGACGCCTCTCGGGCGGCTGGCCCTCGACGAGTTCATCCTCTGGGTCAACACCGAGGCGCCGTACAAGGCCGCAAAGGAATACGTGGCGGCCGTCAAGGAGAAGCCGGGCGCCTTCAAGATGGCAGGCACCGGCTCGGCTCAGGAAGACCAGATCATCACGATCCAGCTCGAGCAGGCTCTCGGGCTGAAGTTTATCTACGTCCCGTTCAAGGGCGGCGGTGAGGTCTGTGTGAACCTGGTCGGGAAGCATGTGGACTCGACCGTCAACAACCCCGCCGAGTGCGTGGGCCACTGGAAGGCAGGGAGGGTGCGACCCCTGGCCGTCTTCGATACCGCGCGGCTCACCTGGGCGTCTGGCTGGGGGGAGATCCCCACTGTGAAGGAGGCGCTGGGTAAGGATATCCACTACCTGATGCTCCGCGGCATCTTCGGGCCGCCCGACATGCCGAAAGAGGCGGCTGAGTTCTACGTCGGAATGCTCAAGAAGGTCTACGAGAGCGCCAAGTTTCAAAAATATCTCGTCGACAACGCCCTGAAGCCATCCTGGCTCACCGGCCCGGAATACGTGAAGTGGCTCGGTGAGACCGAAAACCTTCACAAGGATCTGATGGCCAAGGGTGGCCTCCTGAAGCAATAGGCCGCTCCATATCTGACCGGTCGGCCCCGTCCTCGGAGGGCGGGGCCGACGCCCTCGACAATCATGCGTAAAGCCGACGTGGTCTGCGCGTTGTGTCTCCTTGCCCTCGGTCTCCTGGTGGTGGCGGAAGGGCTGAGACTGGGGATCGGCTGGGGGACCGATGGCCCGCGGTCCGGGTTCCTTCCCTTCTGGCTCGGTGTCGGGTTGGGCCTCTCGAGTCTGATAGTGGTTTGGCAGGTGCTGGCCGCGAGGGGTGCCGCTACGCGCCGCTTTGTGGGACCGGGCAAGTTGGTTCCCGTCATGAAGGTCCTGATTCCGGCCGTGGGGATGGTCGTGCTCACCCAAGTCCTCGGTCTCTATGTGGCTGGCGGTCTCTACATGGGCGCGTACATGCGCTGGATCGGGCGTCACTCCTGGCCATTGATCGTCCTCCTGACCGTTGGGATCCCCGTCGTGACCTTCCTGATTTTCGAAAAGTGGTTCCTGGTTTCCATGCCCAAAGGGCCGATCGAGGCCTGGCTCGGTTACTGAAGCGGTGATGGGCGACTTTGCCAACCTGCTCCTCGGCTTCCAGATTGCCATCACCCCATACAATCTCGGCATCGCGTTCATCGGGATCATCCTTGGAACGATCATCGGGGTCCTTCCGGGACTCGGGGGGGCCAACGGGGTGGCGATTCTCCTCCCCGTGACCTTCACCATGCCCCCGACCTCCGCCATCATCCTCCTCACCTGCGTTTACTGGGGGGCCCTCTTCGGGGGAGCGATCACGTCCATCCTGTTTAATATCCCCGGTGAGCCATGGTCCGTGGCCACCACCTTCGACGGGCACCCCATGGCCAAACAGGGGCGGGGGGGACAGGCCTTGACCGCCGCCTTCACCTCCTCGTTTGTGGGCGCCTTTTTTGCCATCGTGCTCGTCTCATTCTTTGCCGGTCCCCTCGCGGAGCTGGCGCTCAAGTTCGGCCCACCGGAATTCTTCGCCATCCAGCTTTTGACCTTTTCGGCCTTCGTCGGCCTCGGCGGGGGCAGCCCCGTCAAGACGGTGGCCTCCATTTTCATCGGCTTTATCTTGGCGGCGGTGGGGCTGGATATTGTCACCGGCCAGCTTCGTCTGACCTTTGGCTCGGTCGAGTTGATGCGGGGATTCTCTTTCATCGTGGCGGTCATCGGTCTTTTCGGTCTTGGGGAGATCTTTCTCTCCGTGGAAGAGGGCCTCGAGTTACGCGGGGTCACAACCCGGGTCAGGTTCCGGGAGATCCTGGCGACGTGGCGGGAGCTTCTCGGCTATAAGCGGACCTTTCTGAGGAGCGCCTTCATCGGTTTCTGGATGGGGTTCAAGCCGGGTGGGGCGACGCCGGCCTCTTTTATGAGCTACGGCTTCGCGAAGCGCTTCTCGAAGCACCCGGAGAAATTTGGCACCGGGGCCATCGAAGGGGTCATCGCCCCCGAGACCGCGGCCCATGCGGCCGGTGTGGCCGCGCTGCTTCCCATGATCACCCTGGGGATCCCGGGATCCCCCACGGCGGCGGTGATGCTCGGCGGGTTTCTCATCTGGGGGCTCCAGCCCGGTCCTATGCTCTTCAAGGAGAGACCCGAGTTTGTCTGGGGCCTCATTGCCAGCATGTATACTGGAAACGTCATTGGCGTCCTCATTGTCCTTCTCTTTGTCCCGGCGTTTGCCGCGATCCTTCGGATCCCCTTCGCGATCCTGACGCCCCTGATTGTTTTCGTCTGCGCGATCGGGGCCTACGCGGTGTCGAATGCCATGCTGGATATCTGGTATATGCTCATCTTTGGCGTGGTGGGCTACGTCTTCAAGAAGTTGGACTACCCGCTCGCCCCCCTGGTCCTGGCCCTGGTACTGGGGGACCTCGCGGAGAACGCTCTGCGCCAGAGCCTCATCATGTCCCAGGGGAATCCGGGAATTTTCTTCTGGAGCCCCATCTCGGCCGGGATCACGGTCGCGGCGCTGTTCCTCTTCTTCTGGCCTTTGCTCGCGCCCCTCCTTCGCCGGACTCGCGGAGCCCCCGAACCTGTCGCGCACTGAGGGTTTCATGAGCTTTCTCCCTGATCCTGAGTTCTGGGCTCGCTTCTTCGGCATCGTGATCATTGACCTGACCTTGGCGGGGGATAACGCCCTGGTCATTGCGCTGGCGGTTCGAACCCTCCCGAGGCGAAAGCAGTTCTTGGGACGCGTGTGGGGAACCGTGGGGGCCGTGATCCTTCGGCTGGCCTTCATCGCCATCGTCAGCCAGCTCTTCAAGATCCCTTTCCTCCAGGCCGCCGGTGGCGCGGTTCTCCTCTGGATCGCTGTCAAGCTTCTGCGCCAGGACTCCGAGACCGGGCATCGGGTTCGACACGGGACCACCCTGTGGGAGGCCATCTGGGTTATCATCCTGGCGGATGTCATCATGAGCTTGGACAACGTTCTCGCTGTCGCCGCCGCAGCCCACGGGGATCTGCTCCTCGTCCTCTTTGGCGTCAGCCTGAGTATCCCGATCGTGATCTGGGGCTCCGGCCTCCTGGCGTTGCTGATGGGCCGGTACCCGTGGATCGTCTCCGTGGGGGCGGCGATTCTTGGCTGGGTTGCGGGGGAGATGCTGGTCAAAGACCCGATCGTGCACGGCTGGATCGAGCCCTGGGTCTTTGCCCTCCGCTGGATGATCCCCGCGATTTTGGCCGTGGCGGTGCTCGGGGTGGGGCACTTTGTAGTGGCTCGGCCGGCATCCGCGGCGCGGGCCCGAAAGTAGGGGAATCCTGGTGGTCTGGAACCTGGAGCCGATCAAGTCCACGCGAATCTACGAAGAGATCATCCGCCAGATCAAGACGCTGATTGCCGAGGGGCAGCTGAGATCGGGGGATCGACTCCCCCCCGAGCGGGACCTGGCGGAGAAGTTCGGGGTCAGCCGGGCGTCGGTCCGTGAAGGGCTCCGGGCGCTCCAGTCCATGGGCCACATCGAGATCCGCGCGGGGGAGGGGACATTTGTCAAAGAGATCTCGGTCGAGGCCTTGATCGAGCCGCTGGCTCTCGTCATCTTGACCCAACGGGAGGCGGTGGCCGAGCTGTTTGAGGCCCGGACGATCCTGGAGCCGCCTATTGCGGCACTGGCGGCTCGCCGGGCGTCCCCAGAAGAGATCCAGGAGATGGAACATATTTTGGAGGAGCAGGCCAAAGAGATCGCGGCGGGAAAGACCGGGGTTCGGCAGGACGCGGCCTTCCATACGGCCATCGCCAGCGCGGCCCACAACCGCTCCATCTCCCGAATCGTCGCGGCCCTGATGGATCTCTTGGTCGAATCGATGAGGCGGTTCGTTTACTTCTTTGGCGGTGGCCAGGCTGACGGGGGGAGCGCCCTGCGCGATCTCCTCGGCGGCAAAGGGTGCGACTTGGCCGAGATGACAAAGCTCGGAATCCCGGTGCCGCCCGGATTTACCGTCACGACCGAGGCGTGCATCGAGTATTTTCATCGGGGGAAGCAGTTGCCGGAGGGGCTCTGGGGTGAGGCGGACCACGCGCTAGCTCGCCTGGAAGATCTGATCGGCTCGAAGCTCGGCGATCCGGAGCGTCCACTCTTGGTTTCAGTCCGCTCCGGGGCCCGGGTCTCCATGCCGGGGATGATGGACACGGTCTTGAACCTCGGCCTGAACGACCAGACGGTCGAGGGGCTGGCCATTCTCACCGGCAATGAGCCCTTTGCGTGGGACTGCTATCGGCGCTTTCTCATGATGTTTTCCGACGTGGTTCTGGGGGTTCCCCGTCAACCCTTTGAGCGCCGCCTCGAGGGGGCCAAGTCCCGAGCCGGCGTCAAGACCGATCCCGAGCTTTCCGCCTCAGCCCTTCGGGCCCTGGTGGACGAATACAAGACGTTGACCCAGAGCGAGACGGGGCGTCCCTTTCCCCAGGAGCCCCGGGAGCAGCTCCGGCTGGCCATTGCTGCGGTGTTCGACTCGTGGAACAACAAGCGGGCGATCGAGTATCGGCGGATCCATCGGATTCCAGAGGAGTGGGGGACGGCGGTCACGGTGCAGGCGATGGTCTTCGGCAACCTCGGGGAGGGGTCGGGCACCGGTGTCGCGTTCACCCGCGATCCAGCCACCGGGGAGAGACGGTTTTTCGGCGAGTTCCTGCGGAATGCCCAGGGAGAAGACGTCGTGGCGGGGATCCGGACCCCTGAGCCCATCTCGGCGCTGGAGACCCAGATGCCCGAGGTGTACGCCGAGCTTGAGCGGATCTACCAGCGCCTCGAGCGCCACTTCCGCGATATGCAGGATATCGAGTTCACGGTCCAGGAAGGAACGCTCTACCTCCTGCAGACGCGGTCCGGAAAGCGCACGGCCGCGGCGGCCATCCGGATCGCCGTGGAGATGGTTCGAGAAGGGCTCATTGACCGTGAGACGGCGTTGCTCCGTGTGGAGCCCCACCAGTTGGATCAACTTCTCCACCCGGTCTTCGATTTGGCCGAGAAGGCGGCGGCCGTCGAGAAGGGCCGGGTCCTGGGCAAGGGGCTCCCGGCGGCGCCCGGCGCCGCGGTCGGGAAAGCGGTCTTCTCTGCGGAGGACGCTGTGGCATGGGCCGGGCGCGGCGAGGCCGTGATCCTGGTGCGGGGGGAGACCTCGCCGGAAGACGTGGCCGGGATGCACGTCGCGCAGGGGATCCTCACCTCTCGCGGCGGGCTGACCTCTCACGCTGCGGTGGTGGGTCGGGGGATGGGGAAGTGTTGCGTCGTGGGGTGTGGAGGGATTGTGGTCAGGGAGGATGCGACCGAGTTTCAGGCGGGTGACGTGACGGTGCGCGAGGGCGATGTCATCTCGCTGGACGGCTCGACTGGTGAGGTGATATTGGGGAGCCTCCCCACCCGGCCTTCGGAGGTCCTTCAGGTCTCCGTTGAGAAGACCCTCGCCCCCGAGAAATCGGTCCTTTACCAAAACTACCAGGCCTTTTTGGACTGGGCGGACAAAGTCCGGACTCTCGGTGTCAGGGCCAACGCCGATACGCCAAAGGATGCCGCGGTAGCCCGTGAGTTTGGAGGCGAAGGGATCGGGCTGACCCGCACCGAGCACATGTTTTTTGGCGAGGAACGAATCTCGATCGTCAGAGAGATGATCCTCGCGGCAGACCGAGAGAGCCGGCGCCGGGCCCTGGACAAGCTTCTACCCATGCAACGGGAAGATTTCGCGGGCATCTTTCGATCGATGGCCGGATTGCCAGTTACCATCCGCCTCCTGGACCCGCCGCTCCACGAATTTTTGCCCAAGGAGCTGGACGTCTTCACGGACCTCCTCTACCTGCAGCTCACGGCGGCCGGGGTGGACGAGCATCTCCTCGAACAGATAGACGTTTTCAAGGACGTGCGGGTCAGGGATGTGGGGGGGCTCGATGAAGTCCGGGAACTCCTCGAGCGGGTCGAGAGCCTCCAGGAGTTCAACCCGATGCTCGGTCACCGCGGCTGCCGGCTCGGGGTCACCTTTCCAGAGATTTACGAGATGCAGGTTCGGGCCATCTTCGAAGCGGCCGCCCAGGTGACCCGAGGAGGGATCAGGGTGCTTCCTGAGGTCATGATTCCACTTACCGGCACGCTCGGGGAGATGAGACTCATGCGGGAGCTGACCGTGCGGGTGGCGGAGCAGGTCCTCAGCGACGCCGGGGTGCGGGTGGAGTATCTGGTGGGGACCATGATCGAATTGCCCAGGGCGGTCCTCGTCGCGAATCATATCGCCGAAGAGGCGGAATTCTTCTCGTTCGGAACGAACGACCTGACCCAGATGACCTTCGGCTACAGCCGTGACGATGTCGGAAAGTTCCTTCCCGCGTATTTGGAAAGGGAGCTCATTCCGTTCGACCCCTTCTCCGTGCTGGATCAGGAAGGGGTCGGAGAGCTGGTCCGGATCGGGATCGAGCGGGGCCGGCGGACCCGCCCCGACCTGAAGGTCGGGATCTGCGGGGAGCACGGGGGCGAGCCCTCTTCCGTTGAGTTCTGCCACCGAGTCGGGATGACATACGTCTCGTGTTCCCCGTTTATGATTCCGGTCGCGCGGTTGGCGGCGGCCCAGGCCAAGATCAAGGAGGCGCGCGCGGCCTCGGAGTCATCCAATGCGTGAAATCGAGGGTGTTCTGATTCCGGTCCCGACCCCGTTTCGGGGCGAGGAGCTTGCCCTGGACGGACTCCGGGAGAATCTCGCGAGGTGGAATCAGACTGACCTGGCCGGGTACGTCGTGCTCGGGTCCACGGGTGAGTTCCCGATGCTCTCGGAGGCCGAGCGGGATCAGGTTCTCGCCACGGCCCGGGAGGCCACTCCCGGTGACAAGGTGTTCATCGCCGGGACGGGGGCAAACTCAACTCAGCAGACGGTTCGATTCACGCGGCGGGCAGCCGAGATGGGAGCCGAGGTGGCGCTGGTGATTACCCCGCACTACTTCAAGCGGGGCTTTTCTCAGCCAGCGACCCAGCTTCGCCATTACCGGGCAGTTGCCGATGCCTCGCCGATCCCGGTCTTCATCTATAACTTCCCCCAGAACACGGGGATCAATCTGGATCCGGAGACCGTGGCGACCCTGGCGGAACACCCCAATATCCGCGGAATCAAGGACAGCTCAGGAGACATCCCCCAGGCGGCCCACATCATCCATGCCACGCCGAAGGACTTCGCGGTGCTCGTTGGCGCCGCCCTGGCTTTTCTGCCCGCGTTGAGCGTCGGCGCGGCGGGCGGAATCCTGGCCCTGGGGAACATCGCGCCGCGGGAGGTCTCCCAGCTCTACCGGCTGGCGCGCGCCGGACGCCTCGAAGAGGCGAAGGAGATCGCCTACCGGCTCGTTCCTGTGGATCGAGTGGTCCATGGACGCTACGGGATCGGCGGGCTGAAGGCGGCCCTGGATCTCCAGGCGGCCTACGGCGGGCCACCCCGGGCCCCGCTGGCAACCCCGGACGGCGATGCGATCGAAGAGATTCGAGAAATCTTGGCAACGGCCGGCCTGTTGTGAGGCTTCGGCAGCGTATGTTTGGATGGTTGCCCGGAAGGTGACGGGTTAAACGAAGGAGGGAACGTTCGTGAAACTCTCAGGCGCGAGGATCTTTCTCGAATGTCTCAAGAGGGAAGGCGTGGATGTGGTCTTTGGGCTGCCAGGGGGCGCGGTCCTGCCGGTGTACGACGCCATGTATGATTTTCGCGGGCTGACGCACATCCTGGTGCGGCAGGAGGCGGGTGCCGGTCACGCGGCGGAGGGATACGCGCGGGTCTCGGGGAAGGTCGGTGTTGCCTTGGTGACCTCAGGGCCAGCCGCGACCAATTTGGTCACCGCGCTCCAGGATGCGTACATGGACTCGATCCCCATTGTGGCCTTCACGGGGCAGGTGCCGACGCATCTCATCGGCAATGATGCCTTCCAAGAGGCCGACAACGTCGGGATCACCCGTTCCTGCACCAAGCACAACTTCCTGGTGAAGGACCCTCGGGACATGGCCGAGACAATAAAGGAGGCGTTCTACATCGCGGGGACCGGTCGGCCCGGACCCGTACACGTGGATCTCCCCAAGGACGTCCTGCTCAAGGAGGCGGAGTTTCACTATCCCGAGAAGGTCCATTTGAGAAGCTATAATCCCACGTACGAGGGGCACCCCGGCCAGATCAAGCGAGCGGCCCAGACCATCTTCCGGGCCAAGCGACCGGTCCTCTATGTGGGCGGAGGGGTGATCTCTTCCGACGCGGCGCCTGAGCTTCTGGCCTTGGCCGAGCTGACCCAAATCCCCGTGACGACGACCGTCATGGCTCTCGGGGCCTTCCCTTCGGACCACCTGCTCTCGATGGGGATGCTCGGGATGCACGGATCGTATTGGGCCAACATGGCGGTCTACAACTCGGATTGCCTCATCGCGGTAGGGGCCCGCTTCGATGACCGCGTGACGGGCAAGATCGAACACTTCTCCCCGAACTCAGAGATCATCCACATTGACATTGATCCATCCAGCATCTCGAAGAACATCAAGGTGCACATCCCGATCGTGGGGGACGCCAAACGGGTGCTGGCCCGGCTGGTGCAGGAGATGGCCCAGGAGCAGGGAGGCCAGCTCCCCGACATCCAGCGGGCCATCCGGGAGCAGTGGCTTCGCCAGATCGCCGAGTGGCGGCAGAAACACCCGTTCCAGTACGATTGGGACGACGCGGTCATCAAGCCACAATACGTGATGGAAGAGATTTCGAACCTCATCCGCGGCGAGGCGCTCGTCGTGACCGGCGTGGGCCAGCACCAGATGTGGGCCGCCCAATACGTGAAGTTCAAGCATCCCCGCCACTGGTGCACCTCCGGCGGCCTCGGGACCATGGGGTATGGCCTCCCCGCGGCCCTGGGAGCCCAGGCGGCATTTCCGGACAAGCTCGTCGTGAATATCGACGGTGACGGGAGCTTTGTCATGAACTCTCAGGAGCTGGCGACCCTCGCGGAACATCAGCTCCCGGTGAAAACCGTCATTATCAACAATGGGTATCATGGGATGGTCCGGCAATGGCAGGAGATCATCTATGGTGGCCGTTTCTGCGCCATCGATCTCTCCGCCTCACCGGACTTCGTCAAGCTGGCGGACGCCTACGGCTGCGTCGGGATCCGGGCCACCAAGCCGAGCGAGGTCGTTCCAGCCCTGGAGAAGGCGTTTGCCACGCCGGGCCCGGTGGTGGTTGACATGGTGGTGGACCGGGAGGAGTGCGTCTTCCCGATGGTGCCGGCGGGAGGCGCGAACAAGGACATGATCCTGACCCATCCTAACAAGGAGCAGAAGGCCAAGGCGGCCAAATCCCAGACCGGCTTTTAGAGTGAAGCGAGGAGTCGGCGGGACTCCCCCCCTCCCAACACAAAGGAGAAGAATGAGTCAAAACGGTAGCGAGCCCAGGAAACATACGATCGCGGTCCTGGTGGAGAACAAGTTTGGGGTCCTCTCCCGGGTGGCGGGGCTCTTCTCCGCACGGGGATATAACATCGAGAGCCTCTCCGTCGGGGAGACCCTGGATCCCTCGATGTCACGTATGACCCTGGTCGTCCGGGGAGACGAGTTTGTCATCGAGCAGGTGACGAAGCAACTTCACAAGCTCATTGATGTCATCAAGGTGTCCGACCTGACGGAAGAGGACCACGTCGAGCGCGAGATGGTTCTGGTTCGGGTCAACGCGGAGCCCGCCTACCGCGCTGAAATCTTGAGAATCGCGGACATCTTTCGCGCCAAAGTGGTGGACGTGACGCCCCTGACCTACACGCTGGAGGGGACGGGCGAGGAATCAAAAACCGGTGCCCTCCTGGACCTGCTCCGTCCCTTCGGGATTCAAGAGCTGGTCCGCACCGGCAAGATTGCCATCGCGCGTAGCCCGAAGACCAAGGTCAGAAAGGTGGAGGAGCGGGTCGGGAAGGCGAGGGAAGCGATCAAGGATCCCGCAAAAGAACAGAAGATCACGGGGTTCGTCGACTAACAGAGAGTGGTCAGCGATGAGCCGTCAGCGTTCAGGCCGCTGATGGCTGAGCGCTGAACCCTTCGAGGAGAAATTTGATGCCAGCGAAGATCTACTACGACCAGGACGCAGACCTCGGGCTTTTGAAAGGCAAGAAGATCGCCATCATCGGCTACGGGAGTCAGGGGCACGCCCACGCGCTCAACCTCAAGGATTCTGGACAGGATGTGGTGGTGGGCCTGTATAAGGGGAGCCAGAGCTGGGCGAAAGCTGAGAAGGACGGGCTCAAGGTCGCTTCCGTCGCCGAGGCCGCTCAGATGGCCGATGTCATCATGATCCTGCTTCCCGACCAGTCGCAGCGTCAGGTGTACGAGGAATCGATCAAAGGCGGACTCTCAAAGGGCAAGACCCTCATGTTTGCCCACGGGTTCAACATCCACTTCAACCAGGTCCTCCCGCCCCCCGACGTGGACGTGTCGATGATCGCGCCTAAGGCCCCGGGCCATGTGATGCGAGACCTCTTCACCCAGGGCCCCGGGGTCCCGGCCCTTCTCGCGGTCCACCAGGACGTCTCTGGCAAGGCCAGGGAAGTCGCGCTGGCGTACGGGCGGGGGGTCGGCTGTACCCGGGCCGGGGTCGTGGAGACCACGTTCAGGGAAGAGACGGAGACCGATCTCTTTGGCGAGCAGGTCTGCCTCTGCGGCGGGATCTCGTCCCTGATCAAGACGGCCTTTGAGACCTTGGTCGAGGCGGGATACCAGCCTGAGCTGGCGTTCTTCGAGTGCATGCACGAGATGAAGCTCATCGTGGA
>JACOUJ010000046.1 GCA_016177865.1 Candidatus Rokuibacteriota bacterium | reverse complement strand
CGGTCAATCTTGATCCCCGTCTGCCGGTGGGAGATGGCGACTTCCTCCCCGGGTGCGGCGCCTTGACCGAGGCCATTGCGATCACGGCGGGCGCTCGCCCCGTGGTGGTGGGGAAGCCCTACCCGCCGATTTTCCGTCGGGCATTGGAGCGGCTTGGGTGTCTCCCCGCTCAGGCGGCGATGGTCGGGGACGGCCTCGAGTCGGATATTCGTGGCGGGATCCAGGCCGGGATGGTGGCGGTCTGGGTGGCGCCGCCGAACGCTCCGAATCCACCACACCTTCGACCCCATCTTCGCGTCGCCTCTCTCGCGGAGCTTCTCGAGAGGATCGCCGGCGGGGACTGACCGAATGCGGCTACGCGGCCAACTTTGGTATCATAGTTTTCGTGCCTGCTCATCCTTCCACTGTTCGGGCTGACGCTTCGGTCAAGGAGGCAGCCGCCCGTTTCGCCATCGCGGGGGCCGCCGCGCTCGGGGCGCTCAAGCTCGCCACCGGGATCCTCATGAACTCCATCGGTCTCATCTCGGCGGCCGTGGACTCCCTGATGGATGTCCTCATCTCGGCCGTCAACCTCTATTCGATCCGCCTGGCCGCGGAGCCGGCCGACGCGGGGCATCAGTACGGCCACGGGAAGATCGAAAACCTTGCGGGGCTCCTTCAGGGGATCGTCATCGGTGTGACCGGACTGTGGGTCGTCGCGGAGGCGATCCGGCGGTTGATCCGCGGCGTCGAGATCCACCGCATTGATTGGGGGATCGTAGTGATCGTCATCTCCCTCGTGGGGAGTTGGGTGATCGCCCGCCGCCTGGCCCGCGTAGGACAGGCCACGGACTCGATGGTGCTGATGGCCGACTCACTCCATTACGCCACCGATACCTGGACCAATCTCGGCGTCCTGGCGGCCCTGGTTCTCATGCGTGTCACGGGGTGGTCGGGATTTGACCCGCTCGTCGCCCTCGGCGTAGGCGGGGTGATTCTCGTCGCTGCGGCAACGCTCTTCTCTCGCTCCGTCCAGGATTTGATGGACACCGCCCTCCCCGCGGAGATTCAGGAGCGGGTGGAAACGATCATCCGCCGTCATCCGTACGCGATCTCCTTCCATGACCTTCGGACTCGTCGCGCCGGCTCGCAGAAGCTCATTGACTTCTCGCTGGTCATGTGTCGCAACCTTCCGCTCGGCGAGGCCCACGAGCTGGTGGATCACATCGAGAAGGAGATCGAAGCCGCCATCCCGCACGCGGACGTCGTCATCCACGCCGAGCCCTGCCACACCCCTTGCTCCCCGGATCCGGCCCACTGCGCCCTCCTGCTCCGGGGGGCGGAGCTGCTCCAGCAGAGCCATCACAGCGGTCCACCGGCCTGATATGGAGCGTTCCCGAGGGGGCGCGCTCGACATCTGGGTCCTGATCTGTACCCAGTTCGGGATTTCCATGTCGTTCAACTTCGTCGTGGTCTTCCTCCCCTTCTACATCGCCTCCGTGAGCCGCGCCGACCGGGAGACGACGCTCCTCTGGGTCGGGATCATCATGTCCGTGTCCCCCACCATGGCGGCAATCGGCGCGCCGATCTGGGGTGGGCTCACGGCCCGGATCAGCCCCAAGCGCCTCATGGAGTACGGGCTCCTCTCCAGCACCTTCTGGGTCGGGCTCGTGGGGTTTGTCTCGAGCCTCCCCCTTGTCTTCCTCATCCGACTTGTCCACGGGGTCCTCGGTGGGATCTCCACCATATCGATGATCATCCTTGCCGCCCTGGTGCGCCCCGTGGAGCTGCCGCGCTACCTCGGCCTCTTTCACTCCTCGATCACACTCGGGCAGATCGTCGGGCCTCCGCTCGGCGCCTTCGCCGCCGCGGCTCTCGGCTACCCGGCCGCGTTTCTCGTCTCCTCGGCTCTGCTCTTTGCGTGCTTTCTCACGACGAGCCGCTTCCTCGGCCCCGTCCCGCCCCAACCACGCGAGGCGGGGAGCCGCGGCGTTTTTCGTCTTTCGGCTTACGCGGCGTGGGGGCTCGCGATGATGTCAACGGTGCAGATCGGGTTCCTCCCCAGCGTGCTCCCCGAGCTCCTTCAGGGGCTGGCGGTGCGAGGAGACCGGGCCTTGCTCTCGGCGGGAGGCGTCGTGATGGCCTCGGGTCTGGCGGCAAGCCTGGGTGCTGTCGCCTTGAGCCGGCTGACGCTCTGGGTCTCGACCGATCGGCTGATCCTCGCGACGGCCGTCGGAAGCGCGGTCGGTCTTCTCGGAATGGGCTGGAGCGAGAACGTCTGGACGTTCACGGCCTTCCGCATGGTCGAGACCGGATGCATCGCGGGGACGGTGCCACTCGTGTTCAGCCTCTTCGCCGGCAAGGGCCAGGGCCGGACGATCGGCGCGCTCAACTCCGCGCGCTTCGCCGGGAACGCCCTCGGGCCGATCCTCGCGACCGCCATCCTCGCGCGATCGACGCCGCCCGTCCTCTACAGCGCCATCGCGGGCCTCACCGTCGTCGCACTCAGCCTGTTTGCCGTCGTCCGCGGCCGCGAGCGCTTGTCAACCTTCGATTCCCTGTGATAGAACAGGGCCAATGAAGGATCGCGACTTTGCCTATCCCATCATGGCTCGCGCCCTGATTCTGGGCGACCGGGAGACCGTAGCCCGCTTGACACAGGAAGGGCTCGCCCGCGCCATGGACCCGAAGGACCTGATCTTCAAGGGCCTCATCCCCGGCATGGACGTGGTCGGGGAGAAGTTCCGGCGGAATGAGTACTATGTTCCCCAGGTCCTCCTCTCCGCCCGCGCCATGTACGCGGGGCTCGATCTCTTGAAGCCGCTCTTGACCGCGTCGGCGACCACGGGGTACCTGGGGAGGGTCGTCATCGGCACCGCCCAAGGCGACCTCCATGACATCGGCAAGAATCTCGTGGCGATGATGTTGGAGGGCGCGGGGTTCAAGGTGTTGAATCTCGGGCGCGACGTGGCCCCGGAGGCCTTTGTGGCCGCGGTGGAGGAGCACCAGGCCAATATCGTGGGGATCTCCGCCCTGATGACCACGACGATGCCGGCCATGAAGCGAACCATTGATGCCCTCATCAAGGCGGGGCTCCGGGAGCGGGTCAAGGTGATGGTGGGCGGGGCGCCCGTGACCCAGGCCTTCGCCAACGAGATCGGGGCCGATGGATACGCGAAGGACGCCACGCTCGCCG
>JACOUJ010000394.1 GCA_016177865.1 Candidatus Rokuibacteriota bacterium | reverse complement strand
GGGGAGGACTCGAGGAACGCCTGCGCGACCCCACCGAGGAGGTTCGTCGCCCCGGGGCCGACGGTGGCGCAGCAGACCCCGGGCTTGCCCGTGACTCGGGCGTAGCCGTCGGCCATATAGGCGGCGGCCTGCTCGGTCTGGGTGGGGACGAACCGGAGTCCCGGGCTTCGGGCGATGGCGTCAGCCAGATCGAGGATGGAGCTGCCGATCACGCCGAAGATGACTTCGACCCCCTCGGCCCTCAGGGCCTTCACGACGAGCTCGGCGCCATTCAATTCCATCGTCAGCGTGCCTCCTTACCCCGAGGCGACGCGCGCCGGGAGCCTCAAGCGGGAGATCCAGAGCGCCGCGACGGCGTACGAGCTTGCCATCACATAGAACGCGGGACGGAACCCGAAGCTCTCGACGAGGAAGCCCATGACGATCGCCCAGAGCGAGGCGGCCCCGAAGCCGAACGTATAGTAGATCCCGAAGAGCACGTCCGGGGAGAGCCCCTCGGTCGAGTCGGCAGCCAGGGTCTGGAGCATCGGGGCCTCGGAGTAGACGAAGGTGCCCAGGAGGAAGAGCATGACGGGCAGGATCCAGACCATCTCCGCGCCCAGATGGATGAGGAGCAGCGTGGTGGCGGTGGAGGCGAGATACGAACTGATGAGGACCGGCTTCCGCGCCCCGATCCGATCCGAGAGGAAGCCGGCGAGCATCGGGCCGACGACACTCCCGATCAGCATCAGCGTGAAGAGGAAGCCGGTGTTCATCACCGACAGACCCAGGCCCTGCTTCAGGTAGAGCGGGACGAACGTGATCACGACGCCGAGCCCTCTCCCGCCCGCCGCGGTCGCCTGGGCTGCGATTACCCAGCGGAGGTTCTTGTTTTTCAGAATCGCCAGGGTCTCCCGGCCGAACCTGGGCTTCTCCCTGACCTCCATGGCGTGCCCGTTGTCCTCCTCGCGGATGAACCAGAGCATGAGGAGTCCGATGAGGATCCCGGGAAGACCGAAGAGCAGGAGGGTCGTGCGCCAGCCGAACGTCGTGAGAAGAAGCGCGCCCACGAGCGGGACCAGCACCGTGCCGGCATTGCCGCCGGCATAGTGGATCGCCAGTACCCGCCCGCGATGGGCCCTGCCGAAATAGTCCAGAATCAGGGAGTTGCCGTTCGGATGCTGCGGGCTTCCGGAGAGACTGTTCAGGGTTAGACAGCCCATGAAGCTCCCGAATCCGGTCGCCAGCCCCGAAATCCCGTAAAAGATTCCCTGGCCGACCGTTCCGAATCCCATGAGGGTCTTTCGCCGGACCCACTGGCTCAAATACCCGGGGAGCCACTGGAGCCCCTGACCCACGCCGCGGCTCACCGCCACAAGAAGGCCGAGCCGGCTATAGCCGAACCCGAGGTCCGACATGATGGCCGGATAGAGAAGTGGGAGCAGCGCGGCATACGCGTGATTCACGGCATGCCCCAGGGCCACCATGGTGAGGACCGTGATCCCTCCCGGCCTGATGTCAGGCGCGGCCTGTTCGGTTAGCATCTGATTCTCCGCGTCACGATGAAGTCAGGACCGGCACATCGCGTCCCCAGCGAAATGGCGGACGCATTCCCAGGATGAGCAGTCCCCCGGCGACCCCGATCAGTCCCGCGGCGTAGCCCCCCCAGGCGAACGAGCCGGTGGCGTCCTTGATCGCCCCGGTGAGCCACGGGGCGAGGAGCGAGCCGAGGAAATGCACGCTGTTCGTGAAGCCGTAGGTCGTCCCCAGGATCTCCTTCGGCACCATCTCGGGCAGGAGCGCGTACATCGGAGCCCAGATCCCCCAGATGAAGAGTCCCGAGACGAAGACGAGGCCAGCGAGGACGCCCACGTTCGCCCTGGCCTCCACGGCATACCCCATGAGGAACATGCTCCCCGCGATCGCGAGTAGCTCGAGGCCGATGAGCCCTTTGCGGCCCTTCCCTCGCGCCACAAGCCAGTCCGAAAGCCACCCGGTGACGATGAGCCCGGGGACGGCGGCGAGGCCCAGGAGGCTCGAGTAGAGCGAGGCCCGGGACAACTCGCCGACTCCCACCTCTTTGAACATCGCGGGCGCCCACGTGCCGACTACCCACAGCGCGTAGACGGCGGCGATCCCGCCAACGTTGAGAAGCCACAGGTCACGGCTCCGGAAGATCACGCCCCACGGGCGCCGGACGCCTGGCGCCTCTCGTGTCCGGGGCGGCTCCCGGATCAGAAGCGCGATTCCTGTCGCGGCCAGAAGCGGGAGCAGCATGAAGCTGAAAAATACGGCGCGCCATCCCCACCGCTCGGCAATCAGGCCCGAGAGGAGCACGCCCAGGCACATGCCGATCCCGAGGCCGATGAACGAGACCCCCTGGCCGAAGCCCATCTGATCCTTCGGGGTGTATGCGGCGATGACGGGGCGGTCGTTGACGAAGTACGTGCCCTGTCCCACTCCGGTGAAAAACCTGAATACGAAGAGGGCCGGGAACGACGCTGCCACCGCGGTCAGGAGGGACATCGTGGCCGTGCAGGTGGTCGAGAAGAGGAGCATGACCTTGCGACCGAGCCGATCCCCCAGATGGCCTGCCGGAAGTTGCATGAAGGTGTAGGCATAAAAGAAGGCGGTGGCCAGAAGCCCCGCTTGTGTGTAGCTCAATTGAAATTCTTGGATCAAGGGGACCAGGACCGGGGCAATCCCCACTCTGACCATATAGTTGCCGACCCACCCCGTGACCAGGACGGCCCAGACGGTGTGGTACGGTCGCCAGCGTTTTTTGTCAGGAGGGGTGAGTCCCAACCACTCCCCCTCCTGGACCTCCCCCACCTGGGTTCATCGGGCCGCGAGTCTGACGGCTGTACTTGGGCGTTGCTCGGCAGGACAAGCCTTGTCGCTATCCAAACAATTGTTGCCCCCACTTCTTCCGGGCCGCCTCCAGCACCTCCGGGCTCGAGACGGCGACCATCGGGAACTGGTCCTTCCAGTCGTAGGGGCGCGTCGCGTCGATGATCGCCCGTGAGTTGAATCCCTTTTGCCCCGGCGGGATGATGGGGTCGAGCGGGCCGCTCCACATCCGCTTAATGATCTCGATGTCCTTTTCAGGATCGACCCGGGTGGTCATCGCCCAGAGAACTTCAAAGGTATCCGTCGGGTCAATGTCCTCATCCACCACGATCACGTAGCGCCCGAGGTAGGCGCCCGCGCGACACCCCATGGCTGCCAGCGCCGCATGCTTGGCATGGCCAGAATAGCGCTGTTTGATCGCCACGACCACGAACAAGCGCGTGCCGCCGGCCGGATGGCACCAGATCCCTCTGATGTCGGGGACGCCCGCCTTCTCCATCTCGTCCCAGATCAATGCTGAGCGCAGGATCGCCCGGTACGCCGTCAGCTCCGAGGGGGGCTTGCCCGGCGGGCTCCCGAGCATGATCGGAGTATTTCGGTACATCACGCGCTCGACCTTGATGATCGGCTCCGGCCGGGTGGAGCTTGCGTAGTAGCCGGTCCATTCGCCGAAGGGCCCCTCCGCCCGGACCTCCGTCGGATCCGCGGTTCCCTCGATGACAATCTCGGCGCTCGCAGGGAGCGGCAGCCCGGTCTCCGGCCCCTCGATCACCTCGACCGGCTCGCCGTACACGCCACCCACCCAGTCGTACTCCGAGACCCCGTACGGGACCTCGATGCTCCCTGCGAGGAAGATGAGGGGGTCATGGCCGATCGAAACCGCCACCTTCATCGGTTGCTTGGAGGCGAACCACTTCTCCCGCTGGATGCGGCCGTGCTTGCCCGGAGAGATGTAGAAGCCGACCGTGGTCTCGTCGTGAATCATCACCCGGTAGGTCCCCAGGTTGACCCACCCTTCTTCCGGGTCGCGCGTGATGTCGATGCTCCCGGTGCCGATGTAGCGCCCGCCGTCGTGCTCATGCCACTTCGGCGTGGGGAACTTCAAGACGTTGACGTTCTTTCCGGTGTCGATGTTCTCCATCACCGGGCCTTTGTCCACCATCTTGGCCGGGATCGGCATAAGCCTCTTCGACCGCTCCCGCCAGGTCCGGACGAGGTCCATGGGCCTGTCAATGCTTGTGTCGAGCCCGAGGGTCAGGGCAGTCCGCCTCAGCGAACCAAGAGTATTGACCAGGATTCTGTAGCCTTTGGGGTAGCCCGGAACCTCGTCAAAGAGGACGGCTGGCCCGTTCTCGCGGTGCTGGGCCAGCTCAGTGATCGCCCCGATCTCGGTGTCCCACTGGGCGCCGCGGATGTGCTTGATCTCGCCAAGCCGCTCGGCGTCCTGGATCCATTGTCTTAAGTCACGGGTGCTCATAGGGTTCCTCCTGCGTGCGTCGAAGTCCTTAGATGATAAACCATTTTGGCCGGCAGGCCAAGGCCCTTCTCGCTCGCCAGCCCGGTTTCACTCCTTCGCGTCAAGAGTGCGGCAGAGTCCTTCGAGGACCGCGCCGACACGCGTGAGCGACGCGGGCTCGACGGTCTCCGGGCGGTCACCCGTGCTGTGATAGGTCGTGAATGGCGGGGGGCGGCGCGCGGGCGGGACCAGGATCCCGCGGATGCCGCTATAGATAAATGCCCTCAAGTCCTGGACGGCTGCGGACGGCACGACCGTGAAACCGACGGCGGGCACGCCGCGGTCCGCAAAGGGGCGGCGGTCGCTCCCGAAGAAGGGGACGGGTTCCGCAAGATGATAGGTCTCATCGCGCCGATAGCCGAGCGCCTCGACCACCGCGAGCCAGGCCTGCACGAGCGGAGTCTCGGCCGTCACGGGCGTGACGTCCCAGAGGACCAGGCTGTCGCCGATTCCGCAGAGTTCCAGGCTTACCACACCGAGAAGTGCGTCAAGCGGAGCCGTACGCGCGTACACGCGGGAGCCGAGCATCCCCCGCTCCTCATCTCCGAAAAACCCGAACCGCACCGTGAGCCGCTGCGGCGGGTCGGCTGCCAGGCGTGTTCGCAGCGCGAGCAAAATGCCGACCGCGGCCGCATTATCGTTCGCGCCGGGGCTGCCCGGCACAGCGTCGTGATGGCCGGCGAGCAGCAGGACCCGGTGGCCGATCCCGACGTCAGCAAAGAGGTTCACGCCGGCGCCCTCCACGGTCCGGTACGGCACGCGCGTCAGCGGCACCCCGCGCGCCCGGAGCACGCCCTCCAGCAGGGCCGCCCGCTCCGGGTTGGCGCGCCCCGCGAGGAGTCGCGCCGTGTCCAGGGCACTCGGCGCGGCGAGCGTCC
>JACOUJ010000393.1 GCA_016177865.1 Candidatus Rokuibacteriota bacterium | reverse complement strand
GGATAGAAGCGACGGCCCCAAGATGCTCGCCTGGCCGGGGCACCCGGTCGAGCTCTACGGTTGGGACCATGTCCTGAGCCACCCGCGCCAGCTCGTCCTCTGCGAGGGGGAGTTCGACCGGCTGGTCCTGGAGGCCCAGGGCTTCTACGCCGCGACCTCGACCGGCGGGGCCGGGGTCTTCCGCCCGGAGTGGGCGGAGGCGCTGAGCCAGATCTCCGAGGTCTATATCTGCTTCGACCGGGACGAGGCGGGGCAGCGGGGCGCGTTGCGGGTCGGTCGAATGATCCCGCATGCGAAGCTCGTGGAACTGCCGGAGGAGGTCGGCGAGGGCGGGGATGTGACGGACTTCTTCGTCCGCCTGGGGCGGACCCGCGAGAAGTTTTTGGAATTACTGGCGCAGGCCAAGCCCGT
Organism: Candidatus Rokuibacteriota bacterium; assembly: GCA_016177865.1. Classification (GTDB taxonomy): domain Bacteria; phylum Methylomirabilota; class Methylomirabilia; order Rokubacteriales; family JACOUJ01; genus JACOUJ01. The sequence continues at coordinate 6,563 of JACOUJ010000393.1, read as the reverse complement.
GCCTCCGGCTCCCGAGCCGGCCACCCCTATGCGTCGAGCCCCGAGCAACGGAATGGCAACGTCTTTCCGCCAGCGGATCGACCGCCTCAAAGGCGCGGTTCCCATTGTCGAGGTCGTCAGGCAGTATGTCGAGCTCCGGCCCTCGGGCAGTACTTTTGTCGGCCTCTGCCCCTTCCACGACGACCATAATCCCTCCTTCACCGTCTACCCGGCCACGGGCACCTTCCACTGCTACGGCTGCCGGCGGCACGGGGACGTGATCCGGTTCCTCCAGGACGTGGAGCATCTCGGCTTCGGCCAGGCGCTCGAGGCCCTGGAGGCCCTTTGGTACCCTCATGGAGCACCATCACCCCATAGCTAAAGCGGTCGAACAGGTCAAAAAGCAGAGGCGGATCCCCTCGGTCTCGGCGGTTTTTGATGACGGGACGATCCTGGAGATCGTCTACCGCCCGGAGGAGAAGCGGACGGCCTTTGTCGTTTGGAAGGATGGCGAATGGCGGATCGAGGAGAGCTACACGCCGAGTCCCTTCGAGCGCCTCGTGCCTTACTCCCCGCGCAATAACCTCATCCGAAACGAAGTCGTCCTCTTCCCCTCGGAGCCCGAGGAGTACGGCTCGGAGGCCGAGCTTATCGGCGAGGTCCGGACCTTCGTCCATCGCTACGTCGATGTGAGCCCGCTCTTCGAGCAGATCGCGAGCTACTACGTGCTGCTCTCCTGGGTCTACGATGGCTTCGACGCGCTCCCGTACCTGCGGGTGCGGGGGGAGCCGGGGAGCGGGAAGACCCGCTTCCTCCTCATCGTTGGCGCCCTCTGCTATAAACCCCTCTTCGCCTCCGGGGCCTCGACGGTCTCGCCCTTGTTCCGGATCCTGGATTCCTTCCGGGGGACCCTCGTGATCGACGAGAGCGATTTTCGCCTCTCCGACGAGCGGGCCGAGATCGTGAAGATCCTCAATAACGGCCACGCCCGCGGCTTCCCGGTCCTCCGGAGCGAGGCCGTCGGCCAGCGCGAGTTCAACCCCCGGGCCTACCAGGTCTACGGGCCGAAGCTCGTGGCGACCCGGGGCTTCTTCGACGATAAGGCCCTTGAGAGCCGCTTCCTCACCGAGGAGATGGATCAGACGGGGCTCCGGGAGGAGATCCCGATCAACCTGCCGCCGGCGTACAAGGAGGAAGCCCTGCATCTCCGCAACAAGCTCCTCCTGTTCCGGTTCCGGAGCCTGGGCAAGGCCCGCGTGCTCGACGAGCTGGTGGACCGGGCCATCGAGCCCCGGCTCAACCAGATCTTCGTCCCGCTGCTCAGCCTCATCGAGGAGCCCGAGGCCCGGAGGGACCTCCAGGCCCTCGCCCGGAGCTACCATGAGGACCTCATCGCCGACCGCGGCCTGGACGCCGAGGCCCGGATCCTGGAGATCATCCGCGAGCTCCTTGGGGCCTCCCCCGACGCCAGGCTCTCCATCAAGGAGATCGCGAGCTGGTTCGCCGACCGCTACGGGAACGAGTACGAGCGCCGGATCACGACGAAATGGGTCGGGACCATCGTGAGAAAGAAGCTCCATCTGAAGACCCAGAAGCGCCACGGGGTCTACGTGATCCCGCCCGCGGAGTGGCCGAAGCTGGAGGGGCTCTACGCGAAGTACGGTGTCACTGCCGAGGAGCCCGAACCTAACCCCGAGGCGGCTCCGCTCGAGATCCGCTACGAGCCGCTCGGGTGAACCTGGAATCTGGAGCCAGGCACACGAGAGACAAAACCGAGGGCTGCTTCGTGCAGCCCCCTTGGGTTACTGGGAGGTGGGTGGCGGGGTGTAGAGACGATAGAAACGGACAATGGAGTGACCCGACCTCCAAACTATCCATCCGTCTAATATGTCTCTCTGCGGATCATAGCGGAATTTATAGGTTGCGGTTGGAAAGTCAATTACGAGAAAGCTTTCGCTAATGCGGCAATCCCGGGTCTTAAAGTACGTGTTTTTAATTATCGCTCTCCCGTACCACCCAAACACCGCTTGGCACCATCCGGTAGAAGTGATCCTCTGTACTGCGAGGACGTACTCGATATCAAATTTCTGATCAAACTTTCCTCTCGCTCCCCAAATTCCAGAAAACACGGCCAGCTCCTTCGGTAGAAACGTGGCCGGTTCAATCGTCCCTCTGATGTTTGGCGGCAGGGGAACACCTGAGAACTCGCCGAGCCAGTTGGAGTCGGTCGAGGCCGACATTGACGTGGGCGTGGTAGCGCACGCGGCGAGGAAGAGGACCAGCGAAAAGATCGTGAAACCTGTCTTCCAGATCATCATCCACCTCCACTCCCGTCTTCCGAACCGGGGAACTCGCCTCCACGACCCAATGCATTCTATCTCGCTCCTTGTCTGAGGTACAAGCCCTGGGGGACTTTGGGGACGTTGCCCGGAGGATGAAGCCCGGGGTAGGCCCATGAGTGCTTCGTCCCCTACCTACGCCACCTTTCGGGCCGGGCGTGCCCCGGCAACGTCCCCCGCGCCCCAAAGTCCACCCCAACGTCCACCCGCGGGGACTTCTAGGGGAAGAGGAAAGAGAAAGAAGAACAGAACAGCGCATACCTACGCGGTCTCTCTCCGTTGATCTTCGCCGCCATCTGGATTCCCGGAGAACGTCCCCCACGTCCCCCACGTCCCCCAAGTCCACCCGTGAGCCAGTAACGCAGAGTTTTTGGCTTTTTAGAAAAATTTAATCTTGATTTTATCGTGAGTTCATTTGACATTTGGTAGAATATGTGGTGTAACTTCTGCCGGGCATAGGCTCGGCTTTTCCCTTCCCGTGACTTGCCGCCCCCGGCAAGTCCACTCGCCTTTTCTGCCCCCGCACATTCGGTAGTGTGAGGTCATGCGTCGGAGGCGGGGTCTCCCGCGTCTCGACGCTCCCCCCCCCACCATGGCCCAGAAGCTCGACAACTATCTCCGGATGTACCGCCGCCGTGCCGGCCTCTTTCAGGATGAGGTGGCCTTTCTCATGGGCGGGGAGAGCGGGACGCTCGTCTCGCGGCATGAACGTGGAGCTCGTCTGCCGACCCTCGAGATGGCTCTTGCCTACGAGGCTGCTCTCGGGGTGCCGGCCCGGGAGCTCTTCGCGGGGATCTCCCAAAAGGTCGAGCAGAAAGTCACCAAGCGGGCCCGGGTGCTGGCCCGGAAGCTCAGCGCAGCCAAAACGCCGCTCAATCGAGTTAATGCGCTGGATCTGCTGAGGAGGGTTTCTTCCGGGTCAGCATCTTGGCCGGCTCAAACCTCATGAGGAGTGGTCACGACAAAGTCAGGCGCATCCTCGCCGTGGACCCGGTGTCCCGGGGGTTCGGGTTCGTGGTCGTCGAGGGGAGAGATCGGCTCGTGGACTGGGGGACGCGGGAGGCCCGGATCGACAAAGAGAAAACTTGCCTAAACAAAATCGCAGCGCTCTGGGAGCGCTACGAACCGGATGTCTTGGTCCTTGAAGAGTGCGCGGCGCGAGGCTGTCGCCGGTCCACGCGCGTGCGCGGACTCCTGCGCCGCCTTCGAATGGCCGCAGTCCGTCGCGGCCTCCGGGTCCGCGCGATCCCGCGCAGGGCCGTGCGAAAGGCCTTTGCCTCGCGCGACGCGAGGACGAAGGATCAGATCGCAAGGGCCATTGCCGCCGAGTTCCCGGAGATCGCCCCATATTTGCCGCCACTGCGGAAGCCGTGGATGACGGAGGATCAGCGAATGAGTGTCTTTGTCGCGGTGGCCATCGCAGTGGTTGTGCTCGGGAAGCGAATCGAGAACTCGGGGGAGCGACCGACGTCGCTGAAGGTTCAGAGGCACAGGGAAATGTCGGAGCGGAAATAGAGGATGCTCCCGAGGCCGACGCGCGTGACCGTGGAGTCGGAATCCGCTTTGCGGAACGGACGCAAAGGGGGTTTACAGGCGATGGGCACCGTTAAAGAGATCCACCTGCAGACTGTTGGGAGCGCTATGTTGGGCACGTATTCTGACATGCCCCATCGGGCCGGAGATTGCTCTTCGAGCCCGTACGGTTTCTCTTAGAGTTCGCTCAACCGCTGGATCCCGCCTCGGGGGGGCCCAGCCTTTTGGAGCTGCCGTGCAGTACAACTCGTTGGTTCGAGCCTTGAGTCGGCTGATATCCGTGGGCCTAGGTAGGGGACTGGGCCCTTTTATAAAGGGAGTCAATACCGCGCAGGGGTTAGGCACCAGCATTGTCGTCCATACGGCGGGTTCGTCGGCATCGTCCGAGCCGTGATGTGGAACCTTGAAGACGTGAGCCAAACCAGTCGGTCGCGCTTGCGAGGTAATGATCGCGTGCCAGCCGATTAATGGATTGGTACTTGCTTCGAGGTCCGAACCCAAGAGAATGTTGAACGAGCCGAATACAATCCAAACAGCGACCGCTGCTTGGTTCGGAGTCAGTGCGACAAGTTTCCGTGCGGGCCCAGCAACTGGCAACATGTCGGCGAAGCCGTTTATGGCGAGAGTAAGTGCGGCGGCTGATGGGCTGAGCGCGTAGACTTCGGCACTCGGTATCGATCCCGTGGCGGAGCGTTGCCAGAGACGTTGGTTGGCTACAGCCCAGGTCGGTCCAATCGCGGCCGGTCGCACTCCCGCAGGCGCTCTTTGTTCGAGGATTGCTAACACGGCCTCGAACTCAGCAGTACCGGGCCACTCCGTCATTGCCCGCCTGCTGAACGCCGTCAACTGGAAAAACTCATCGGAATTGAGCGCTGCAGAGCAGGCGATGACTGCATGTGGTGCAGCTTGCAGGACGGAAGAGATGCCTCGTATGTGGTCATCATGCCAGTGACTCACGATAATGAGCCGGAGCGAGTGTTCCGAATGAAGTCCGAGATTAGCTAAATACTTTACAGCGACAGGTTCACGAGTTCCGGTTTCGACACAAGAGTCGATGACAATCCAATCACCGCCGCCTAGGTGTACAACGGCAGATTCACCGATGCCCGGCCCAAATAACGAAACCTCGGCCTCATCAGGAGCAGGCGGCTCATGCCTAGCGCGTTTCGCCAAAGAGCTCGCGGAGCCGTTCGGCTTCACGTCTAATATCTCTCAAGTCACGTGCTGTGAGGGCGGGAAGTCTTCGAAACCTTAGCGAGGCCACACGCTCTCTGCCACCGAAGAGGTTAACCTTGTAACCCATCGCCCAATAAAAAATTGCGCCTGGGGCCAGTAGCTGACGGTCACCGTCGGCAACATCTCCAAGCAGGAGTGTGACTTGCTCCTCGGGATGACGCGGATTTGTAAGATCGCGTACGACGGCCGTGAACTCGTCTTTTTCAATCGAAATGACCGTTCCCTCCCACTTTTGGAGAACAATGAAACGTTCCCTAGGGACAGGTGCGGTCGGCAATCGAAGTATCCGCCTTGCTGGACGCGCTTCATAACCAATGCCACTAAAGGTCTCACGAGCAATGCCGTTGGTCTGATTCTCGGCCTCTGTGCCTTCAAGAGGCCGCTCGGGCGAGAGCGAAGGTACCACAAACTCGAATTGATCATGAGGCTGGTCCGCAAGCGACTCCCCAAGCGAGGCGATAGGTCGTCTTAGCGTTTCGCTACGTGCATCCTGGACGGGGTTAAACTTCGCCGTTGGTGCAGCCATCAATATTCCTGTTGGAGTAGGTGCTCTGCGATTCGTTTTGCCGTGCTGTGCGCGTCATCCCAGTATTGCTCGAGTTGCATCATCAGGCGTCTTCCTGCGTCATCTCCGGGCGCCTCATAGTGCTCGTTAGTAGAAATAAACACGCCAGAGGGGACTCTTAGGGATGGCTCCACCTTGACCGTAAGCTTAACTGCTTTTGTCTCTCGGGTCATGAGACCTTCGACGGTCAAAGATCGAGTACGGGGATCTTGGAGGACGGTCTCCCAGGGCGTTTTCGGCACAAGGTAATGACCGAATGCGACGTACCGCTCTTCGGGTAGAACACGGTAGTGCATATTGCGGTTGATCCCCATCTTGTCAAATGGAGTGTGCTCTAACAGACGAAACGTTCCAAGTACTAGGTCTCGAAGGGCCTCAAAGTGTGCAGCATCAGCCGTCGAAGCGTCAAATCGTTCTAATGTGACCTGGAGTGTAAGCCAGGCTGCCTTAAAGGTGGCAAGCTCGGGCACCACTACCACATTTTCGGCGGCCTCGGCCTCTTCTATACGGATAAGTCCGTGGTGGGCGAACCATGCAGGTTGAAAGATTCTCGGATTAAAGTTGCCAAGGAGTACGACATTGACTCCTTCGATTTCACACGATATTTCAGGCATTTGTGTGTCGCCTACGCCACGCTCGGCGAAGCTTCCACATTTCGACAGAGCGCTGGTGCACGGGCGCGATTATAACACGGGAGACGTCCGTAACCTAGCCTGATACTCCTCCGGCCTGAGCGTCTCCCCGCTGAACGGCGCTGAGACCACCCCCTCGACCATGAGCTTGAGGTAGATCTCGTAGTTCGGGAGGCCGATGAGATCCTGGGCGGTGAAGGTGGGGGCAAACTCTTTGGCGAGAAGCTCGGCGTCCAAGAGCCCCAGCCGGAAGCAGATGATCGTCCCCACGTTGGCGAG
>JACOUJ010000392.1 GCA_016177865.1 Candidatus Rokuibacteriota bacterium | reverse complement strand
TGAGAAGCCAAAGAGGCGGAAGCGGCCTGAGCGCGGCGCTCAGAAGGCCGGCGATGTACGCGAGGGTCAGCGGGAGGAGCGGGGCGCGCACTTCGCCCTAACGGAGCAACGAGAATGCCAGAGACTGAGGCCTTGAAAATCGAGGGCTTATCGCCGAGTCGGCAGGAGTCTGGTGATGGTGGTGGTCGACACCTGACCAGCGAGGGGACGTCGGTAGAGCCTGGCGCGGCCTAGTTTGTGGTCACCAGCTCCCGCATCGCGTCAAACTTTTTCGGGCCGATCCCGCCGATCTTGCGGAGCTCCGAGGGATCGGCGAAACGGCCGTGCTGCTCCCGGTACTGGACGATTCGTTGGGCCAGACCGGGACCAACGCCTGGAAGCCGCTCCAGCTCCACGGCCGAGGCCCGGTTCAGGTCGAGCGGTGTGCGGGGAGTCGGCAGTTTCAGGGCGGGGACCGGGGAGGGCGATCGCTCCTGGACCGGGAGTCTGGTGGGCTCCGGCTTGATCGCTTCCGGCTTGGCGTTCTCAAGGGTTTCGACCCGCTCGACCCAGTCAGGGTGGCCGCGGGTCGCCCACTCGACGCCGAGCCCGAGAGGGAGGCTCGCCGCCAGGCTGAGGAGGAGCCAGAGCTCTCGGCGGCGATATGCCGGCCACATGCCCTTAAGGGACCAGCGCCGCCCGGGTCGGGGTGGCCCCCCCTGCCCGACTAACCCACTCCGCCTGACGAAACGCCTCGTTGATCTCGTCGAGCGTGAATCGGTGGGACAGGATTTTGTCGAATGGGTAACGCCCCCGCGTCCTTCGGAGGAACTCCAGGGCCTGGGGGATCACCCCGGGGTCGTACATGATGACGCCCACGATTCGCTTCGAGCCCCAGACCAGCGTCGAGGGATCAAACGCCACCGTCGCCCCGCGGCTGATGCAGCCGATCTCCAGGTAGGTCCCGCCGGGGCGGAGCATCTCGATTCCCTCGGGGATGACTCCGGGAAATCCGACGAAGTCGCAGACGAGAGCGGCGCCGAGGCCGCCGGTCAGCTCGCGGACCCGCTGGAGGCGCGTCTTCGATTCGGGGATCTCTTGAAGACTCACGGTCTGGTCAGCCCCAAACGCGCGCGCAAGGGCCAGCCGCGCTTCGACCTGATCCAGAACAATTACGGGAGCACCCCCCATCTCCTTGGCCACGGCGACGGCGTGGATCCCCAGCCCCCCCGCGCCCTGGATCACCACCGAATCACCGAAGCGGAGCCCGGCCTCGCGAAGGCCGTAGATGACCTGGGAGAGGGCGCAGTTGACCGGCGCAACCATTTCGTCGGGAAGATCGTCGGGGACTTTGAAGAGAAATCCGCCGGGGCGGAGATAGTAGTACTCGGCGAAGGCGCCATGAAAATGTGGGAACTGGGTCGGGCCGAGCGGGCGGCCGACTTTCTTGGGACAAGCGGCCATCTTCCCGCGGAGGCACACCGAGCAGCGGCCACACGGATAGAAGTAGCTGTAGGCCACCCGATCCCCTTCTCGAAGCGGCTGGCCGAGGGAGTCAGTCGTGACCTCCCGCCCCAGGCGGGCTATCTGGCCGGTCATCTCGTGGCCGAAAATCCAACCGTCAGGGGGCAGGGTCAGAGGGGCGTCGCCTCGCCAGAAGTGGAGGTCAGAGCCACAGATGTTTGCGAGGGCGACCCGGATGAGCGCCGCCCTCGGCTCGGGGTCAGGCAGGGAAAGCTCCTGGATCTCAAACGGCTTGCCAGGTCCATGGAAGACCGCTGCCCGCCCCGTCATGGGTCTCCCTCAAAGCCTCCCAGCCCGGCCAGGGGGTGTCCCGCTCGCTTCAATGGCTGCGCCTAGTCGCCGTAGCTGGCTCGGGCGTGGCTCCGCGCGACCCCCCATCCCCCTGAGGGGGTATGTGTTGATCCCGACCGGAGGTCAGCGCTTTCAGGCCGGCGCGCCCCGCCCCGCCCTGCGCTGCGCACGGCGACACGGCTCGCCATGAGGCGCTCGCCGGGGCACCCCCTGGCCGGGCCGGAACAGCACGGCTTACTCCTTGATCACGGCCTCCTTGCCGAGGCCGAACGCCTCGTGGAGCGCCCGAACCGCCAGCTCGGCGTACTTGTCCTCGATGACGCAGGAGAGCTTGATCTCCGAGGTCGAGATCATCATGATGTTGACCCCTTCCTTCGCCAGGACGGAGAACATCTTGGCGGCCACCCCAGAGTGGCTCCGCATCCCCACCCCCACAACGGAGACCTTGGCGATCCGGTCGTCGTGCTTCACCCCGCGGGCGCCGATCCGGTCGGCCTCGCGCTTGACCACCGTCACCGCCTTGGCCCGGTCGGTCCGCGGGACCGTGAAGGAGATGTCCGTGGTACCGTCCTGGCTGATATTTTGGACGATCATGTCCACCACGATATTCTCCCGAGCCACGGCCCCGAACAGCTGGGCCGCGATCCCCGGTCGGTCTGGGACACTGAGGACGGAGACCTTGGCCTCGTTTCGATCGTAGGCCACTCCCCTGACAATCACGTCTTCCATCCGCGCATCCT
>JACOUJ010000391.1 GCA_016177865.1 Candidatus Rokuibacteriota bacterium | reverse complement strand
GGAAACGGGCAGTAGCCCGCCGAGAGTCTCGAAGACAATCCGGGTCGGAAGAAGCGCGGGACTGAGACGAGCCGCCTCGAAGAGGGCATGGCAGGTCGCGATCGTGGCGTGACCGCAGAATGTCACCTCGCGCGTCGGGGTGAACCACCGGAGGCGATAGTGCGCCGCGGGAACCGAGGGCGAGGAGAGGAAGGCGGTTTCGGAGAGATTCATCTCGCGGGCGATTGCCTGCATTGTCGTCTCGTCCAGCCCCTCACCCTCGAGCACGACGGCCGCGGGATTCCCCGTGAACGGCGCAGTGGTAAAGGCGTCGATCTGGAAGAGCGTGAGCCGCGTCACGGCCTCGATCATACCGGCCGCCCCGAGTGGCGTCAACGCTCGCACACGTTGACAATCGACCGCGACTTCTCTACGGTAGGAGACCGTGACTCGATTGAGCGGCGCCCACCTTCTCATCGCGACGTTGAAGCGCGCGGGCGTGGATCGGATCTTCGGTCTCTGCGGCGACCACGTCAATGCGATCTTCAACGCCTGCCTGGATCAGGGCCTCTCGGTCATCGACACGCGCCACGAGTCGGCCGCGACCCACATGGCGGACGCCTGGGCGCGCGTCACGGGCCGCCCCGGCGTCTCCGTCGTCACGGGCGGACCGGGGCACACGAATTCGATCACGGGCCTGGCGACTGCCTGGCACGTCGGAAGCCCTATCCTCGCCATCAGCGGCCAATTCTCGACGCAGCTTCGAGGAAAGGGGGCGTCACAGGAGATGGATCAGGTGGGCCTGATCCGCGGGATCACGAAGTGGGCCGCGGAGGTCACGGACCCGACCCAAATTCCCGCCACGACGGCCCGCGCCCTGCAGGAGGCGATCAGCGGTCGGCCGGGTCCGGTTCACCTCTCGATTCCAGTGGACGTGGCCACGGCCGAGGTGGATCAGGCGACGATCCCCGACGTGCAACGCCTTCCTCCACCTCCTGCCAAACAGGCTGACATTCGGGCCGCCATGGACGTCCTCACCCGGGGCGCGCGGCCGGTTCTCATCGCCGGGAGCGGCGTCTTCTGGGCGCGGGCGTGGGACCTCCTCCAACGTTTTGTGGAGATGACGTTCATCCCGGGCTTCACGGTCGGGGCGGCGCGGGGCTCCCTTTCCGACGATCACGCACTCGGCTTCGGCTACGCCGATCCGCTCTTGAACCCCACGGCCGAGGAGATTCGCCGGGCAGATGTGATCCTGGTCCTCGGCAAGCGGATTGACTTTCGTCTTGAGTACGGCGGGCTCTTCGATCCCACCGCGACGCTCATTCAGGTTGACATCCACCCGGCCGAGCTCGGGCGGGGTCGCGAGATCCAGGTTCCGATCCTGGCCGACGCTCGTGATGCCCTTGAGCAGCTCTTGATCGAGGCAGGCCGGCACCCGTGGAAAGAACTTCCCTGGGTTCACGAGCTTCGCCAGCGTCGCCGAATGGCGGGGGGTCAGTGGGAGGCCGAGGAACACTCCGAAGCAACGCCCATGCATCCGCTCCGCCTCATCCGAGAGGTCCGCGAGCGCCTCGATCCTGAAAGCATCATCGCCATTGACGGGGGCGATTTTGCCCAATGGGCTCGCCTGGGTCTCCCGGCCCGAAGCCCGGGGCACTGGCTCCGCCTCGGCCCCCTCGGGACCGTGGGGGCCGCCATCCCGTTCGGGATCGCGGCCCAGCTCGCGAAGCCTGCATCTCGCGTTGTCGTGCTCACCGGGGACGGGGGGTTCGCGATGCACGGCTGGGAGATCCACACCGCCCTCCGTCACCACGCCCCCATCATTGTCGTGATCGGCAACGATCAGGGCTGGGGGATGGAGCGAGAGCTCCAGGCGGCCTTTTACGGTCGGACGATCGGGACCGAGCTTGGGCTTGTCCGCTACGACAAGGTGGTCGAGACTCTGGGCGGCTACGGAGAGTACGTTGAGCGCCCGTCGGAGCTTGGGCCGGCACTGGACCGGGCGTTCAAGGCCGGACGACCGGCCTGTATCAATGTGCTGATGCGGGGGGTGGCCAGTGCCCTGACCAAAGCCAACATCGAGCGCTACACCCGCGGTCAGACGCGAAACGAGCTAACGTGAAGCGGGTGACGTTTCCTCTTCCTGAGCGCCCCAGGACAAAGTGAACCCGAGGGCCACCACCCCGCCGTTGCGTTCCACTTGAGAGATCCCGGCCGTCTCGTGCGGCGCCGTCCACGCGCTCGCTCCAAAGCGTATGGCCTGCTTCGCGCCCACGCGCGCTGTTCCGGTGAACGGATGAATCAAGGCCGGGGCATGATCAGCCAGCTGCGGCTCGGGGCGGTAGTCCTGCTCTGGAATGCGCACCCGATCTCGGGGCAGGAGAGGTTCGAGACGAAACTCTCCCGGCGGCGACGGTGGCTGAGGCCTGACCGTAATCTCCTGGCCCCAACCGAGCCCCACGAGCGAGAGCAAGGCCACGACACACCCTAGCATCCTGAGCGAAGAGGGCACCTTTCGCACTGCGAACACCTCCATAGACAGAGATTACCTCCAGGAGACACCTAGTGCAAATCCCATACCGGAAATGCCACATTTTTCATCGGCACCTTGGGAGGTTCTATGCCATCTCCAGACCAGCAAGGATGGTGCGCCGCACTCGCCCTACAACTAGTTCGGCGTATTCCTCGCGGGCGGCGGGTCCCAGCAGCTCGCATTCCTGACGTTCCGACCGCCGATTCAGTTCGGCGCAGACCAAGTCCACAAGCGCCGGCAAATCCTCTCGCTGAAGCGTTTCAGCCCTGAGCCCAGCCTGGAAGAGCTCCACCAAGGGGGTCGCCAGTACCTCGGCCAGTTGGTCGAGCGTGGCCGAGTCTACTTGGTGGGGGCGGGGAACCCATGAGGCTCCCTGCCGCCGGTCAAGGACGATTTTCACCGGCACGTCCTCGAAGATCGACCGGAGCGGGTCGCAGAGGTCGGGACGGTTCGGCGCAACGATGAATAGACATTGGTCCATCTTGCCCTCCTTTCTGTCCCTTTCCCGGTTGGCGCTCCTGCCCCGCTGTTACGGCTGAGGTGTCGCGGGACGAGAAGAGCCGGCGCCCAGCCGCTCTCGGAACGCCTGCACCCGCGCGCGGTCACGGGCTTCGGTATTGCGCATTTGACCGGCCAAACGCTCGGCCATGCGAACGACCGCATCGGCGACGTCCCGGTCGCCCAGCGCAGAAAAGGCCTCGGCGGTGCGGAGGAGACCATCTATGGACCCTTGCTGGCGCGCCCGGACGAACGCGTGCAGGTACATCCGCCGCGCTTTGGCCTCAGAGACCTTGGGATACCCTGAAGCTTCGCCAACCCGCAGGGCCGCGTCACCGACTTCAACCATGCCTTCCCAGCGCCGGCTGCCGAGGGCCGCGAGATACGCCTGCTGTAACGCGCGCTCAGCCGCGCTGATGTTCTTCTTGGCCAGCGCGTCATCGAGCGTCCGGAGGTGGCCCGTCCACGAGGCGTCGGAGTTTCCCGCCAAGTGCTCGTGGCTCGTCGCCGCCTCGGTGAGAGCAAGTGTGATGAGGGTGATGAGCACAGCGACCACCGCCACCGCGATCACGAGATGAGTGTGCTTGCTCGGCTGAGTCATGGTTTCCTCCCCCCCCTTGGTGTTATTGCTCGGGGCTGGCTATCTCCATCCAGGCCGGGCGCAGGAGGCGAATCTCCGTTGCCACGCCGTTGTCGTCTTCCACCAACCGGCACTCCTCGCGGACCAGATCTCCCGGCCGCAGGGCCGTCGCGGCGATGCGGCGTCCCGTCTCATCCACGACCTTGGTCCGAAGCTCCAGCACGAGCATGTGGGTCCCATCCGGCTCTTCGGTCATCAGGATCCGTCTCCCCTCGACATCCACCCAGAGTACGGTCCCCTTCCCACTATGAAAGTCTCCGGCGTCGGCGCCGACTGACGCCAAAGGTGAGAGTGCCATTGCGATTGCGGTTAGCAGAGTGAGAGCGAAATATTGAGCCTTCATCGGTTCCTCCTCCATCCATGTGGTTCCCCCTGAGAAATCTCAGGGAGCCACTGTGCGTTTGGCCATTCCTCTTATCTCCCCACGCCGCTCTTTCGGTGCCAAGCTTCATCTCCCCCCGACATCCACCCAAAGTAGCGTCCCCTTCCCACTGTAAAGAGTTCCAGCGTCGACGCTGACCCCGCAGGCAAAAGCGCCCCTGCGATTGCGGCCAGCAGAGCGAGAGCGAAATCCACAGCCTTCATCGGTTGGTCCTCCACACATGTAGCGCCCACACCGCCACGGAGAGACCAAGCGGCGCGACGATCGTGACCGTTCATTGGGGTTCACCTCCTCTCTCGTCCGTCTTTTTATCTGTCCGATGCTTCAACAGCACCTGCCATTGACTCAGGCAATCCGCGTGCCATGAGGAATCTCTTAAAAAACAACTTGTTGCCTCCTCCAGGCATCCTTTGGGCAGTGACGGTGACGAAAATTCGGCAGCCAAAAGGCGGAGACGTATAATACCCACGATGGCCTTCCTGCCCGAGTTGATCGGAGAAAGCCCCGGGATCGTGGCCGTCCGGGAGACAATCAAGCGGCTACTTCAACGCCAGACGGAGGCCCGCCGGCTCCCGCCCATTCTCCTCCAGGGGGAAACCGGGACCGGCAAGGGACTCCTGGCCCGGGCAATTCATCGGTCCGGCCCCCGTGCCGCCGGCCCGTTTGTCGATGTCAACTGCGCCGCCATTCCCGAGACCCTGCTGGAGGCCGAGCTGTTTGGGTTCGAACGCGGGGCGTTTACCGACGCACGCCAAGCCAAGGCGGGGCT
>JACOUJ010000390.1 GCA_016177865.1 Candidatus Rokuibacteriota bacterium | reverse complement strand
CCAGCGCCTGCGCCGGGGCGGGATCGCCGTGGACGACGAACACCCGCTTCGGTGGCCGGGTCGCCGTGCGGAGCCAGCGCATGAGCCCATCGGCGTCGGCATGGGCCGAGAGTCCGTGCACGACCTCGATGCGGGCGCGAACCGGGACATCCTGCCCAAAGATCCGCACCGAACTCGCTCCGTCCTGTAGGCTGCGCCCCCGCGTACCCACGGCCTGGTAGCCGACCAGCAAGACCGTCGTGCGCGGATCGGGGAGGCGATGCTTCAGATGGTGAAGCACGCGTCCGCCCGTCGCCATGCCGCTGGCCGAGATGATGAGGACTGGGCCCCGGATCGCGTTGATGGCCTTGGACTGCTCCGTCGTCCGCGCGAGCCTGAACTCCCCTGAGGTGAGTGGACACCGGCGGGTCGCCACCAGCGTGCGCATCTCGCCGTCGAACTCCTCGGGGTGGGCGCAATAGATCTCCGTCGCCTCGATCGCCATGGGGCTGTCGACATAGGTGGGGAGCCGCGGGAGCCGTTCCGCCTTCTCCAGGGCGTCGAGATGATAGAGCAGCTCCTGAGTCCGACCAACCGCGAAGGCGGGGATGACGATCCCGCCACCCAGACGCACGGCGCTCGTGATCACGCGCTCGAGCTGGGCCTGGATCGGCTCCGGATCGTGTCGCCGATCACCGTACGTGGACTCGACGATGATCGCATCGGCGTCGCCGACCGGCGTGGGGTCAGGAAGGATCGGAGCGCCGTACCGCCCGAGGTCTCCGGAGAAGACGAGGCGCCTCGGTGCACTCCCCTCTTCGATCTCGGCAGTGAGGATCGCCGAGCCCAGGATGTGACCGGCGCGCTTGAACGAGATGCGGACCCCGGGAGCCAGTTCCACTGGTTCGTCGTAGCCAACCCCCATCACCCGTTCCGCGGCCTTGAGACCTTCCTCGGCAGTGTAGAGGGGAAGCGCGGGCTTGTGCTTCGATGTGCCTTTGCGGTTGTGATACGCGGCCTCTTCCTCCTGAAGATGCCCGGCGTCCGGGAGCAGGATCTTGAGAAGGTCAGCCGTGGCCCGGGTCGCGTAGACCGGCCCCTTGAAGCCGTCCTTCAAAAGCCTCGGCAGATACCCCGTGTGGTCAATGTGCCCGTGGGTCAGCACGACCCGGTCAATGGAGACCCGGTCCACCGGGAGCCGGTCCCAGTTGCGAAGTCTCAGCTCCTTGAGCCCCTGGTAGAGCCCGCAATCCACCAAGAGTCGGCGGCCAGCGACCTCCAGGAGAAACTTCGACCCGGTGACCGTCCCGACTCCTCCCAGGAACTCGATTGTGGCCATGGCTACCCCCCGGCGCGGGCGTCGCAGAAGCAGGAGGGCTTCCGGTGGTGCGTGCTCCGGTAGTACTCGACCATGACGCCGATCGTGGGCTTCATATGATCACCCCCTCGGGCCTGGCCTGGTGGTCCAGCGCCGCCAGCTCCTCCCGCTCCAAGAGTGACTCACGCGGGATCCCCAGCAGCACGGCGACGGCGTCAAGACAATGCGCCCACGTCGCCCGGTTGACGAACAAGAGGCCGCCCGTGTTCAGGGTGCCGCCCTGGTTGATGTAGCCCAGCGCCACGGTCCCGGGGCCGGTGTGGAGCGGCTGGAGGACGCCCAGGAGTGCCTCCGGGCGGATGTGGGTGAGGAAGAGCCGGGCCGTGATGGCGTGCGGGAAGAGCCGCTGGCGGACCTCGGCCGGGGCCACGTGCGCTGCCTCACGTGCACTCCTCGGGGCGCGGAAGCGCCCGGGCTCGAGGAGATAGATCACGGAATGGGCGACATCTCGCTCGGACAGGCGCTTCGAGGCATGGAGGAGCTGACCGAGCTGGTAAGCGCCGACGGCGGCGAGGATCACCCGGGAACGGTCAGCCGGATGGCCCGCCCACTCCAGTCTCAGCCCTCCGTCCCGGAGAAGCTGCTCCGCCTCCTCGCGCGTGAAGAGATCAGGGATCGCGTCCGCCTTCGGCACCACGAGCGTCCAGATCTGGCCACGCGTTTGATAGACCTCCCGCATGACGGCGGCGGCAGTGTTGTAGTCAGCCGGGAAGAGGACGCGCGAAACGTCGCCCGGCTCCCCCAGGAGAGTCTCGGCCATGGAGGGATCCTGATGGGAGCGTTCGTTCTTGGCATTCTCCCAGGTGTGGGAGGTGAGAACGAGCGGGATCGAGAGCCAGCCGGCCCGCCTGCCGGCTGCGTTCGCCTCATCGGCGAAGATGATTTCCTGGCGCACCGCTCCCTGCATCTTCATCCCGAACGCCTCGTAGGTGACAATGATATTGATGCCGCCCTTATTAGCGAGCGCCGCGGCGGCCACGGCCTCCTCGTTGAGGGCCGTGATGACCGCGCCATCGTGGTCCTCGGGAATGCCCGGTTCCGGCGCTGACACACGGAACTTCAGGGCGTCGAGGGTTCGCTGCATCCGATTGCTGCGCATCTCGTCGGGGTTCCCCACGCGCGGCCGGAGGTGGGGATTGGCTCGGACGGCGGCCAGGAACGCCTGGTCCACCGCCCCCATGGGGGAGATCCTCGTCCATTGAGCGGGGTCGCGCCGGTCTCGCGAGACCGGACGGAACTCAGGCCCGGGGATCACGCGCAGTTCTACATCGCGTGCGCTCAGCGCGTGATCTCGCTCCCGAGGACGCTTGGACTGCTCGTGACGCTGGAACAGCCCGGTCGCTTCTCGCAGTTCGGTGAGCGGCACCCAGAGCCGCTGCGCGTGCTCGTTGAAGTGGTGAGCCGCCACCGGGTCAGTCCTGGGGTTTGTCCCCAAGGGGAGATTGTGGGCGAGATTCGTCCCGGCGCCATAGAAGCCGGCCCCCTTGGGAGCCACGGCAATGCCATACGGGAGCCGGACCGGATACCGGGCCTTGCCTGATCGCAACGCCGCGGCGGCTGCCTCCAACCGGTCCTCCATCTCCAGTATGGCCCAGGCAAAGGCCGCCGGGTCACGCCCATCGAAGACGATGGGGTCAAAGCCGTTGAGCCGGAGATGGCGCACAAACCATCCGGCGCCGCCTTGCTGAGCCATCGTGGTCCGCTGGTCGATGCGCCGGCCGTTATTGATCATGATCGGAGCGACGAGCCCCGAATCCTCGGCGCACCACCAGCGCGGCGCCCAGTCGCTTCCCCGCTGCTCCTCGAAGGCGCCATCGGAGAGGAAGGCGACGAGTCGCTCGCCCGGCAGGGGCATGTGGACATACTGAAGCTCGGCGAACCCGAGGTACCCGCCCTCGGCGAGCCCGCCCGCCGTGTGGACGTTGACGTGGCTCCCGAGGGGAGAGTCCTGCGTCCCGTCGGCGCGAAGGCGGTAGGAGTAGAAGTCCCGGACGTACCGGGTGAGACCGTCCTCGGAGACGTCATATCGCTCGGCATGGGCGGTCGTCATGTTTCCGATCAGGAGGTTGACCGAGTCTATCGCGGCCACGCAGTGCCCCTGCCCCATGAGCCACCCTCGCGTCACGCCCGTGAGTGCGTTCGCTGCCAGGTAGCCGACATAGGCCGGGACCATGTTCAGCGCCCCGCCCGTGTGTCCCTCCGGCGCGGGCTTAAAGTCCTCCGGGCTGAGGGGGCGACCGTCCAGATAGACGCTCTGCGCGTAAGTCTCGTGGACGACGAGCCACATGGCGGCGCTGGCGACCCGATCCGCCGCAGAAAGCAGGTCGTGGAGCGCGACCCCGTCGCCCCGGGCGCCGGGAGCGCCCAGCCGTTCGGCCAGCCTGTTCACGCGCCACCGGGTCAGAGTGGTGTGGCGGATCGGCCCGCGCCCGGCGGCCCATCGGGCAAAGGCCGGGGCGTTCCTCTGGTCCAGCGCCGCCTGCTCGGCGACCCGGATCTCAGCCACGCGATTGACTTCAGACATCAGGACCTCCGTTCAATGACCGCTTCCGGGAGTGGACGGAGCCACGGACGCGGTTCACCGGACGCAGGCCTCCGCGTCACGCGCTCGGGGCGCCCAGCAAGCGGTCCAACGCGGCGCGGTCGACCACCTCCTTTTCAAGGAGGAGCTTGGCCAGCGCATCCAGCGTGGAACGCCGGGTGGTGAGCGTGTCCCTGACGCGAGAGCGGGCGTCGGCCAAGAGCTTCGTGACCTCGTCGTCGATGGCCTCAGCCGTGCGTTCGCTGTACTCTCGCGGCCCCTGGGGTGCCGGCACGTTGAGAAAGAGCGGCGTGCGAGGCTCCTCGAATGTCGCCAGCCCCAGGTGCTCGCTCATCCCGTATTGGGTGACCATGTGCCGGGCGAGGTCGGTGGCCCGCTGGAGGTCGTCGCGCGCGCCCGTGGACACGTCGCCGAAGACGAGCTCCTCGGCCACCCGCCCGCCGAGGAGCACGTCGAGCCGGTCGAGGAGCTCCGTTTTCCTGAGAAGGTACCGGTCCTCGGTGGGGAGCTGCTGAGTGTAGCCCAGCGCGGCCACGCCCCGGGGGATGATCGAGATCTTCAGGACCCGGTCCGCCTGCGGACGGGACTCGGCGACCAGGGCATGCCCGGCCTCGTGGTAGGCCACGGTCTCCTTCTCCTTCGGGTTCATGACCCGCGTCTTCTTCTCGAGCCCCGCCACGATTCGGTCGATGGCCGAGTCAAAGTCGGCCATCTCCACCGCATTCTTGCCCTTCCGTGCGGCCAAGAGTGCGGCCTCGTTCACAAGGTTCGCCAGATCGGCACCGACGAACCCCGAGGTCCGCGCGGCGATCGCCGCGAGGTCGACCTCCGGCGAGAGGGTCACCTGCTTCGCGTGGACTCGGAGGATCTGCTCCCGCCCCTTGAGGTCGGGGCGATCGAGCGCCACGTGCCGGTCGAAGCGCCCGGGGCGGAGTAGGGCCGGGTCGAGGATCTCCGGCCGATTGGTGGCCGCCATGATGATGACGCCCTTCTCCGTATTGAACCCATCCATCTCGGCCAATAGCTGATTGAGGGTCTGTTCGCGCTCGTCGTGACCGCCCATCACACCGCCTACGCCGCGGGCCTTCCCGAGGGCGTCCAGCTCGTCGATGAAGATGATGCAGGGAGCCTTCGTTTGAGCCTGGGCGAAGAGATCGCGGACGCGGGCCGCCCCCACCCCGACGAACATCTCAACGAAGTCCGACCCGCTCAGACTGAAGAACGGGACCCCGGCCTCCCCGGCCACCGCCTTGGCCAAGAGGGTCTTCCCCGTCCCGGGCGCCCCCACGATCAGGACTCCCTTGGGGATCTTGCCCCCGAGCCGCCGGTATCGCTCGGGGGTCTTCAAGAACTCGACAATCTCCATCAGCTCACCCTTTGCCTCGTCGATGCCCGCCACGTCGGCGAACGTCACCCCGGTCTGCTTCTCCATGTACACCTTGGCCTTGCTCTTGCCGATCTCCAGGACGCCGCTGGCTGCCCCCATCCGTTTCATGAAGAAGCCCCAGAGGCCGAAGAAAATCAGGGCCGGAAGGATCCAGGAGAGGAGTGTCGGAAGCCAGGTGTTCTCGAGCTGGCCGGTGAAGCGCACCTTCGACGCCTCCAGCTCCTGGACCAGCGTCGGATCGTCCACGCGGACCGTCACGAAGCGATGCTCCCCCTGGCCGAACTTCTTGAGCTCCTCAAGCTTCTCCTTGGACACCAGCCCCTCCAGGCCCTCCGGCCTCAGCTTCCCCCTGATGGCGCGTTCTTCCAGGGTGAGGTCCGACACCTTGCCCGCTCTCAGGAGTGTCTTGAACTCGCTGTACGAGAGGTTGGCGGCATGCGGGCCGAAGAAGAGATTCTGAATCGCCAGCATGATGGCGATCGCGGCCAGGAAGTACCAGAGCGAAAACTGCTTTTGCCGCTGCTCCATGTCTCGTGCTCCTCACATGCGAAGGGTCTTCTTCAGCTTCCCGACACACAATGCGGTCTCCTGCGCGATGATGAGTTCCTCATCGGTCGGGATGACGTAGGTCGGAAGCGCGGCGTCTGGCGGGCTGATGCGGCCTTCCGCGCCGGACCTGGAGTTGAGAACCGGGTCGAGCCGCAGACCACACCACTCCATCCCTTCCAAGATGCGCGCGCGGATCTCCGGGGAATTCTCTCCGATCCCGCCGGTGAACACCATGGCCTGAGCACCGCCGAGGGCGGCGAGGTAGGCGCCGACGTACTTCCGGGCGCGGTAGCAAAAGACCTCGAGGGCGAGGCGGGCTCCTGGGTGGTCGGACTCGCGAGCGACGAGCGTCCGCACGTCGTGGGTGAGCCCGGAGAGGCCGAGGAGCCCTGATTGCCCGTTGAGCCACTCCTCCACGGTCTCGATCGACGCCCGTTCTTTGCGGGCAAGGTAGCCCACGAGAGCGGGGTCGAGGTCCCCTGAGCGCGTCCCCATGACCAGCCCTTCCAGCGGCGTGAAGCCCATCGAGGTGTCCACCGACCGCCCGTCCTTGATCGCCGCGGCAGAGCAACCGTTCCCGAGATGGAGGACGATCAGGGTCGCCCGCTCCAGAGGCGTCCCGGTCATCCGGCAGTAGCTGGCAAGGACGGACTGATATGAGAGGCCATGGAAGCCAAAGCGACGAATGCCGTGACGCCGCGCGAGGTCGGACGAGATCGCGTAGTGAGACGCATGTTCCGGCAGCGAGGCATGAAAGGCCGTGTCGAAGACGGCCGCCATGGGCGTGCCCAATCCGAGCGTCATCCTGGTCGCACGAATTCCCGCCAGGCTCGGCGCGTTGTGAAGCGGCGCCAACGCCTCGAGCTCCTCGAGGACCGCCATGACCTCGGGGTCGATGAGGGTGGGGCGAGTGAACCGCGCTCCGCCGTGAACCACTCGATGGCCCACGGCGGCGATCGCCGGAAGCCCGAGCGCGGGATCCGTCACGCGGTCCAGAGCATGTCGAACGGCGCCCTCGTAACTTCGGAGCACGACCTTCTCGCGTTCGACCCGCTCCCCCACCCGAAGGCTCAGGACGGCCTCGCCCGCGGGAAGACCTTCAAGCAATCCTCGTGCGAGGCTTCGTTCGTGTTCTCCCTCGGGCGCGCCCGGTTGGACATGAGACAGCCGAAACTTCACGGACGAGCTTCCGCAGTTCAGCGCGAGGACGATCACTTGGACAACTTCCCCCGCGATCGCGTCGAGTGCCCGAAAGGGCTGGGGCGCGCCGTCACGTCCGCTGAGGCCCTCTGCCGGACATCAACTGAGATCTCGCTTCTTCGCCTCGAATTCCTCCTGGTCGATCTCCCCGCGCGCGTAGCGCAGGCGCAGAATGTCGAGCGCCGAGTCCGGGCGAGAATCCCTACCCTGCCGCACGAGCCAGCGAATCCCGAGCACGACTCCTGCGATGACCACGCCCCAGAAGAGAAGGACGAAGAGCATCATCCCGATCCCCCACGCGCCCCACATCCACCACATCGGATGATGCCCGCCCCAGCCCCAGCCATAGAACCGCTCCTGGGCGGACGCAAGGGTCGGGATCACCCCACCGGCCGTCCCCGCCAACAGCCACCACCTGCTTCCGCGCATCGCCAACCTCCCTAGGTCAATTCTACGGGCGTCACGGTATGAAGTCATCAAAAACGCTGGGTGACCGAAACATGGTCGAGCCAGCGCATTTTCCGTCACACGGATTCCGTACAATCTACCAAAGGCGGGGCGTCACTAGGATTTGGTGGCGAACCGGTACCCCGAGCGTGAAGGCGAGGGTGAGCGGTGTACCTCTTCAGGTCGTTATCGAGCCAAGTCGAAGCGACACCGTTGTCGCACCAACGGTGTCGCCGAACGGATGGGACACACCGGGGGACTAGAAGCGGTAGCCGAGCGTAAGGGCGACGATGTGGGCGGT
>JACOUJ010000389.1 GCA_016177865.1 Candidatus Rokuibacteriota bacterium | reverse complement strand
TACGCCAACTTGCGGATGCCGTTTTTCTGGAACGTCTGGTTGGCCTCAAGGTGACGTCGAGAGACGCGAGGTGAGAATGGGGACGCGGGGGCATGGCCCGACAAGCCTACCTCCGCGTCCTGTAAAGTTGACGTTGTCCCGCCGGTTCCGATTTGCGGGGGAGATTCGATCCTGGGTTGAGCTGATTGGCAAGCGACTGGTGTCGCTTGTCATCGTGATGAGCGTTGTGGGGATCATTGTCTTCACGCTGATGTATGTGGCGCCCGGCGACCCGGCTGGCGTCATGTTGGGCCCAGAAGCCTCCCCCGACGATGTCGCACGCCTGAGGCACCAGCTAGGCCTCAACCAACCGCTGATCGTACAGCTCGGACGCTGGTCTTTCCGAGTCGTGCAGGGAGAACTCGGGGAATCCATCTTTCTCAACCAGCCGGTCACAAAATCCATAGCCGAGCGAGCGGAGCCGACACTGGCGCTAACAGTGCTGGGCATGATGGTAGCCGTCGGACTCGGGGTACCCTTCGGGGTCATTTCTGCAGTGCGCAGTGGCACCGTCATCGACCAGGCATTTAGCACCGTGGCCGTTCTGGGGGTGTCGATGCCCGAGTTCTGGCTTGGCATCAACCTGATGCTGCTATTTGGCCAGCACCTGGGCTGGCTGCCAGTGGCCGGCTACACCCCCCTGCTAGAAGACCCCCGGCAGTGGTTCCGATCGCTTGTTCTGCCAGCCCTCGCCATCGGGCTTGTGCAGTCGGCCCTTATCGCCCGCATCACCCGGTCCGCCATGCTTGATGTCCTGGGCCAGGATTACATCCGGACGGCCAGGGCAAAGGGTCTCATGGAAAGAGTTGTCGTGTATCGTCACGCGCTGCGGAATGCCCTGGTGCAGGTCGTGACGGTCATAGGAGTTGTGCTGGCCGTCCTCTTGAGCGGGGCAGTGGTCGTGGAAACGGTCTTCAATATACCTGGCCTGGGACGGCTGCTCATCACCTCCGTTCTCCGGAGAGACTACCCGGTGATACAGGGAATAGCTCTCCTGGTATCGGCCATCTACATCCTGGTCAGTTTGCTCATCGACATCTTGTATGTCTACCTGAATCCCAAGATCAAGTACCTGTAGCCGCTCGCGGTCTGTTTCAGCGTTCTGCCTGAGCTGGGCTTCAGTGGGATGACGGCGTGGCGTCAGCATTCCTGTTCTCCACTAGAGGAGGGAGAACCGGAACCGCGACAGGCGCCACGGTCCAACCCTCGCGGCCAGCGCGACGGAGCCGCCCCTCGGCCACGAGGGCTCGGAGGGCGTCGAGAAGCCACCTGCTTGCGGACGCCGAGGGTCTGGCGGAGCGTGGCGATCGAGAGCGGCCGCGGCGCGGCGGACGACGAGGGCACCGCCCAGTTCGTCGGGGACGACGCGAAGGAGGCGGAGCCGCAGGGGCAGGCGGGCAGGCCGCGGCCCGATGCCGAGCGTGAGGACAAAGATGTGGCGCACCGCGGGCTGGTGCCGGAGGCGGAGGGTGGCCGTGCCCCAGTCGATCTGGCTCTCCAGTCCCGGCGGGGTTTCGAAGCGCACCAGGGCGCGCTCGGCGCTGAGCTGGGCCGCCCGCAGGGGCTGGACGAAGAGCTTTACCGTGTCGTACTCCCCCGATAACCCCAGAGCTGTCGGAGTTCTTGGAAGAGGATGCGCGCCGAGTACTGGACCTGCGGGGCCCGCTCGCGCAGCCAGTCGGCGTGCGGGGCGAGCAGCGTGTCGGCGCGCGTCGGGCGCGTGTATGGCTGCCACGTCGCCTGCTGCAGGCACCGCCGCACCGTCTTCCGATCCAGGTTCAGTCGCCGGGCGATCTCGGCCACCGGAATGCGTTCCTCACGGAACAGCCGATGGATCTCCTGCCACCGCTCCTGCCCGACCATGGCCACCTCCCCAAGTGGATTGACCCCGGGGTCCACGGTGGACGCGGTCCTCTCGCAGACCGTCATCATTTCCACACCCTCCCCTCAGGAGGGGGCGGGGAGATTTCAATTCCCACAGGTGGGGATTATTGGGTTCCCCGCTGACACCGTCGGGGCCCGGGCGCCGGAGGTAGAGATTGGTCGCCGAACGCGTGGAGGTCGCTGGACCCGCGGAGCACTTGACCGGGCCTGCTCGAGGCCGGGGCCTTGCGGGCGGGGTGCACGAGCAAGACGGCACAGGTGGGGTCTCGCGGGCGAGCGCGCGGAGGCCGTCGAGGATGTAGGCCATCTCTGCCACACGCCGAGCGGGTACAGCGGACCCGTTGGAGCGGCAGCCACTCTTCGGGTCGATGGGGCTGGCCGTCGACGAGCGACGTGACCAGCACCTGGAGCCACCCGTTGAACCAGATCCGCTCGCCCTCGCAAAAGACGCACTGGGCCGGGCGCAAGGACGCTGGCACTCCGGCGCGACCTCCGCCACGTACGACTTGAACTCGGACCACGGCAGCGCGATGCTCATAGGGCGGAGCTCCGCTCCGGCCAAAGGATCGAGGGACGCACAGAGGCCCTGGGTAGGGGCACCATCCGGGGCGTCGCCGTTTGGGAAGTCTACCGCGCGGTCTGGTACAGGACCACGTCAGCCGGAACGGCAAGAACACTGAGGAAGAAGAAGTCAGCGGCTACAGGCAGATAGCTGTAATGGTTCTCCGGGGTCTCTATCCAGCGAACGAAAGGCCCTCCGCCGTTGACGAGACGAAGCGCGCGCTAACCAAACCGGCTGCGACACAGCCTCCATCCCGCGTGCGCCCCCCGGGAGCCCATGTCCACTGGCAGCGGGCCTGGCGACGCCTGTGGAAGCGCAGGGTGGTGACGGTCGGGTTTCTTGTGTTTGGTACAGTGGCGGCGGCAAGCCTTCTCGCGCCATGGGTAGCATGGTTTCCCCCCGACGCGATGAGTCCCATCGATCGCATCGCGCCGCCCAACACCCTCTACTGGATGGGTACCGACGTGTACGGTCGAGACATCTTCAGTCGCGTCTTGTGGGGTGGACGCCTCTCGTACCTCATTGGGGCCGGAGCAGCTGGAACAGCAATGCTGGTCGGAACCGTGGTGGGCCTCCTCGCAGGCTACCATCAACGCCTCGACAATCTGTTGATGCGCGTGATGGATGGTGTCATGGCCTTTCCGCCTATTGTGCTGGCGATCACTATGATGGCCGGTCTCGGTCAAGGTGCCACAAATGTCGTGATCACCCTGGCCGCTGTGTATACGCCTAGGGTTGCCCGCCTGGTGCGGAGCAGTGTCCTGCTGCTGCGGGAAGAACCCTTTGTTGAGGCAGCCCGCGCCATCGGACTGCCGGACTCGAGCATCATTTTTCGCCATATCCTTCCCAACTGCGTCTCCCCCCTGATCGTCCAGGGCACCTTCATCTTTGCGTACTCGGTCCTGGGAGAAGCGGCCCTCAGCTTCCTAGGTGTTGGTGTACCTCCCTTCATTCCAACCTGGGGAATTATCCTGAGCGAGGGACGCCTCTATGCCACCATCGCCCCATGGATGACGATTTCCCCCGGGCTGGCCATCTTCTTTACGGTTCTGGGCATGAACCTCATTGGAGACGGGCTGCGGGATGCGCTCGACCCGCGCCTGCGGGGCCTCTAGCACGAGAGAGAAGTTCTGGAGAACGTAGGCGCCCCCAAAGCTGTTCTTCCGGGACCGCGTCCCTCTCCCCAGGACGTGCTGAAGGGCCGCCGGACGGAGATCGACTACCCGAATGGCTACGTGGCCGCGCAGGGCCGGAGGGTGGGCGTACATGCAGATTGGGGGTGCAAGGACGGAGAGCACAAAGCATGGATAGTGGTGGAGGTCGATAGCAGGGATGAGGCCCGCGCCATTGTGCCACCCGCATTCCGGTCCCAGGCGAAGGTCGTTCAGCTAAACGCGTTCACGATGGAGGAGATCGAGGACTTCCTTCGTCAATACAATCCGTAGCTGCACCCGACCTTATGCCCGAGGTCCTGCCTAACTTCGGCATGCAGCCGCCGGCCGGCTGCGCCAGCCGCGGCTGATGTTGCCGAACTCCGAAAAGTGCGGAATTCTAGGTTCTGGCCGCGGAGCCGCCGCCGGGGCGGCCCGTCCCCGCCACCTGACCCGCCCTGCCGCGCTCCCGATCCCGACGGCCACCCCGCGCGGCCCGCACCCCCGTCTGCCCACCGAGCCTCAGGGCCGGGGTCCGGCCCCCCAGCGCCGCGACCGGCCGGCGCGCTTGCCGGGCGGGACGGCGGTGCGCTACAGTCTGGGCACGGTGGGCCAGGGGCGAGCGGGGT
>JACOUJ010000388.1 GCA_016177865.1 Candidatus Rokuibacteriota bacterium | reverse complement strand
CACTCCGGTGCCCCTCCTCCCTCGGGCCTCGATCTGCTCGCTTCTCAGCACGGCGGGAGTGGAGCCGCATCAGATGAGCCAGTAGGTCCAGACCACGAGGAGGATCAACCCTGCGACGACGCCATAGAGGTAATCCTGGGCCCGGCCGGTCTGAATCTGGCGGAGCCCCCGGCCGAAGCGCATCGTCCAGGCGCTGGCGAAGTTCACCAGACCATCCACGACGTAGCGGTCCACCCAGCCGATCAGCCAGGAGAGCGCGAGGAGCCCGCCCCGGTACCCGCCCTCGTAAAGGTCATCCAGCCAGTACTTGCTGCGGGCGGCTACGTCAAGTGGTTTGAGTACGGCGGAGATCGCCTCCGGTCTGATCACCCGGCGCTGATAAACGAGCCACGCCCCGAAGATTCCCGCGATGGCCAGCCCCAGTGAAAGCGGCATCAGGAAGGCCGGGCCGTGAGTTTCGTGCGCCTTGGGGGCCACAAGCCCGCCGAACTCGGGGGCATAGAAGCCGGTGATGATCGAGAGGATCGCCAGGAGCCAGTTGGGGGAGGCCATGAGCGGTGGCGCCTCATGGGCATGGCCCTCGGGGTGGCGCCCGCCCCCAAAGGCCAGACAGATCACCCGAACCATGTAGAAGGCGGTGAGGAAGACCGTCAGCGCAAGCATCAAAAACGGCAACGTGAGCCCCGCCCCCCAGACGGCGCCGAGCACCGCCTCCTTGGAAAAGAAGCCCGAAAACGGCCAGATGCCGATGAGCGCGAGCGCCCCGATGACGAAGACGATCGCGGTCTGGGGCATGGCCCGGGCCAGCCCGCCCATCCTGAAAAGATCATTCGTCCCCACAGCGTGGATCACGGCCCCCGCCCCGAGGAAGAGGAGCGCCTTGAAGAAGCCGTGAGTGAAGAGGTGGAAGTAGCCCGCGGTGAGCGCGCCGGCCCCCAGGGCGGCCATCATGTAGCCGAGCTGGGAGACCGTGGAGTAGGCCAGGACTCGCTTGATGTCCTCCTGGACGAGGGCGAGCGATGCGGCGAGGAGCGCGGTGAACGCGCCGACCCAGGCGATCAGTGTCAGCGTGGCCGGCGCAAGCTCAAAAAGAGGATAGGCGCGAACGACGAGATAGACGCCGGCCGCGACCATCGTGGCGGCGTGGATCAGCGCGCTGACCGGCGTCGGGCCTTCCATGGCGTCGGGGAGCCAGACGTGGAGCGGGAACTGGGCCGACTTCCCCACGGCGCCGAGATAGAGGAGGATCGTCACCAGGATGAGAAAGTCCGGGTTGAAGCCGCGAGCCCGCTCGAAGATCGCCGTGTACTGAAAGGTTTCGGATTGCCCCCAGAGGAGGATGATCCCGATGAGCATCCCAATGTCGCCGAACTTCGTCACCCAGAAGGCCTTCATAGCGGCCCGGGCCGCCTCGGGCTTTTTGTACCAGAAGCCGATGAGGAGGTAAGAACAGAGCCCCACGAGCTCCCAGAACACGAAGAGCTGAAGAAAGTTGTTGCTGGCGACGAGGCCGAGCATGGCGAAGGCGAAGAGAGAGTGGAACGTGTAGTAACGCCCCAAGGAGGCCGGAGTCTCATCCGAGAGATAGCCGAGGGAGTAGAGCTGGACCAGGAACGCGACGGCCGAGACCAGAAGGAGCATGAGGGTGGCGATGGGATCAATCAGGAGACCGACCTGGGCCAGGGGGGACTCGGCCTCGGGGATCCAGGTCCTGGAGACCTCGAGCGTCTCGGGCGCGACGCGGAGCGTCAGCCAGAGCCGAAGTGCGCCGAGGAGGCTTCCCGCTATCGCCGCGATGGACAGGTAAGCAGCGGGGCGGCCGCTTCGCCGGAGCGGCGCGATGACGCCGAGGCAGACGAACGCGAAGAGCGGGAGCCCGAGGATCCAGAGGGCGAGGGTCATCCCTTGAGGAGATCCAGCTGGTCCGCCTCCACAGTCCGGCGGATACGGAAGATGAGGATGACGATGGCGAGCCCCAGGGCGATCTCGGCCACGGTGATGGAGATGGTAAAGAGGGTGAAGACAAGTCCGGTGAGGTCGCCATGGAAGCGGGCAAAGGCGACCAGGTTGATGTTGACGGCGTTGAGCATGAGCTCGATTCCGAGAAGGATGGCGACCGCGTTTCGGCGCGTGAGGACACCGAAGAGGCCGATGCAGAACGTCAACGCGGCCAGCGCGAGATACCCGTGCAGCCCCATCAGCTGGGGATCCCCTTCGCTCCGCACCGCTCCCGCGACGACCCTTCCGTGGTTCGCGGGCGGGGCCCCCCCAATATCTCCCTACGCCTCCTTCGGAGGCTCCAGTCCGCTCGGTCCCCCCCATCCCGCTCCCTCACGGTGGGGACCCCGTCGCTCCCGCGAATGCTGCGCTCAGGGAACCCCCAGCCTGCCTCGTTCGCCATGAGGCGCTGGCGGAGCCTCCCCGGCCAGGGCGTCATCTCAATCCTCTTTGCGGGCGAAGAAGAGGGCGCCGAGGAGGGAGGCGACGAAGAGGATGGCCAGCAGCTCGAACGGCAGGACGAACCGCCCGAGAAGCTCGCGTGCGATGCCGAGCACCTGGCCCTCCCGGAGCGGCGGCCGCTCTCGGGCCAGGGACGTCTTGAGGAGGAAGACATAGATCCCGAGGAAGCTGAGGAGGGAGACGAGCAGGCCCGGCGTGATCGTCCGGTTCATCTGCGTGATCTCTCGCCCAACGAGGTGTTCCGTGAGCATGATGGCGAACACCATGAGGGTTACGACGCCGCCGGCGTAGAGAAGGACTTGGACCGCAGCGAGAAACTCGGACTGGAGTTGGAGGAAGAGGCCGGCCGTCGTGACGAGGGCCAGGGCGAGGAAGAGGACCGAGTGGAAGAGGTTCTTTGAGAGAACGGTGGCGAGGCTCCCGGCGACGAGGACCGCCGCCAGGGCCCAGAACGTTATGGCTTCAATCACCCCGCTGTCCTTT
>JACOUJ010000387.1 GCA_016177865.1 Candidatus Rokuibacteriota bacterium | reverse complement strand
GGGCCAACACCCTCGAGTGGACCGCCCCCTCCCCGCCGCCGCACCTGAACTGGGGCGCGGCGATTCCCACGGTCTACCGTGGCCCGTACGAGTACAGCTCGCCGGAGGTCCAGGAGGATTTCCTTCCTCAGACACGGCCGCTCGCGGGGGCGCGGGCGGGGACCGGCCATCATTAAGGGCATGGTCTGGTTGCATCGGTTGGCGGTTCTCGTTTCAGCCGCGACCGCGGTCCTGATCCTGTTCGGTGGGCTCGTCACGAACACCGGGGCGGCGCTCGCGGTTCCCGACTGGCCCACGACGTTCGGCCAGAACATGTTTTTCTACCCCTGGTCGCAGATGACGGGGGGAGTTTTCTACGAGCACAGTCACCGGCTCATTGGATCAATCGTCGGCTTTCTGACCGTGCTCCTCGCCCTTCTCCTCTGGATCACGGAGCCGCGCGGCTGGCTCCGTCGGCTCGGCCTTCTCGCCGTGGTCTTCGTCGTCGCCCAGGGGCTCGTGGGGGGGCTCCGGGTGGTCCTCCTCGCGGAGAATCTCGCCATCCTTCACGGAGTCCTCGCCCAGGCCTTTTTCGGCCTCACGCTCTGCCTCGTCCTCTTCACCTCCAAGGAGTGGACCGAAGGAGCCCGCAGGCGGGGCGAGGCCGTTCCCACGGCCCAGAGACGGCTTGCCCTCTGGACGACGTGCGCGCTATTTCTCCAGATCGTCTTCGGCGCGTTCCTGACCCACTGGGGGCGGCTCGATGCGCACCTTGCGTGGGGTCTTGTCCTCATCATCCTGGTCCCCTTGTTCGGCATCCAAGTGATGCGGAGGCATCCGGAGAATCCGAGTCTACTGGGCCTGGCGATGGGGATGGAAGCGCTCTTCGTGATCCAGCTCCTCCTCGGGACGGGATCCTACGCCGTTCGGTTCACGAGCCTCGCCTTCCCCCTGGCCCCAGCCACCACCATTCTGCTGCCCGTCGCTCACCGGTTGACGGCGTCGCTCCTCTTCGGCCTGAGCCTCGTCATCACCCTCAAACTCTATCGTCTTGGAGCCTCGCAGGAGGGGAGCCCCGCCACCCTTCCGATCGGGATGAAAGGACTGCCCGTATGACGCCTCCGACCCAAACCCTCGAGATGGTCCTTCCCCGGGAACGGAGGCGCGCGGTGGACTTCCTCGCCCTCACGAAGCCCCGCGTCTTGGTCATGGTCCTCCTCACGACCTTTATCGGTTACTACCTTGGCTCGCCGGACGCGCCCGACTATCTCCGGCTCCTCTCGACGCTGGTCGGTACGGGACTGGCCGCTGCAGGCACCCTGGCACTCAACCAGTTTCTCGAGCGACACGTGGACGCCCAGATGGATCGGACGAAAACCCGCCCCCTTCCGGATGGGCGTCTTTCTCCTTTGGAGGCGCTCCTTTTCGGAACGATCATCACCGCGCTCGGTCTCGGCTACCTTACGCTCGCCGTCAGTCCGCTGGCCGGGCTCGTCACGGCCGTCACGGTGGCGCTCTACCTCTTCGCCTATACCCCTCTCAAACTCCGGACATCGCTGTGCATGGTGGTCGGGGCGATCCCTGGGGCGCTTCCGCCGGTCACCGGGTGGGTCGCTGCGCGGGGAGAGCTCGGGATCGGCGCTTGGGTGCTCTTCTCGATCCTCTTCCTCTGGCAACTTCCACACACGCTGGCCATCGCTCGGCTCTATCGGGAGGACTACGCCCGCGCGGGGATTCAGGTCCTCCCCGTGGTTGATCCGGACGGGACCAGCACCGAGCGCCAGATCCTCGCCGGCTGCTTCGCCCTCCTCGCCGTGGGTCTCTTGCCGACGCTCGTCGGCCTTGCGGGGCCGCTCTACTTCTTTGGGGCGCTCGGGCTCGGGGGGGCGCTCCTCGCTTGCGGGATTGCCCAGGCCTTTTCTCGGTCAGCCTCCGCGGCGCGGCGCCTCATGTTTGCGTCGGTCCTCTACCTCCCGGCGCTTCTGGGGCTGATGGCCATAGACAAAGCGGGTTTTTAGGCGTGGACAGGGTCAATCCGAAGGATCTCCAACAACGGAATCGCCGAGTCGCGACCCTTCTTCTCGGATGGATCGTCCTTCTCGTCGTGCTCTCCATGATTGTGATCTGGGTCAGGAACTAAATGGCGACCGAAATCCGAGCCGCCGATCAGGAGAAGGCCATCCATGATCTTCTGGCCGACTTTGGCCGGATCCCGTTGACACCAGGGCCGCCCTCCGACGAGAGCGGGGGGTGGCGTCCGCCTTCGGAGCCCGAGCAGCGACCGCTGATGGAGAACGCCCAGCTCGCGATTCTGATCTTCCTTGGGGCGGAGGCCATGTTCTTCGCGGCCCTGATCGCGGCGTATCTCGTCGCGCGTGTGGGGGCGATCGCGTGGCCCCCCCCGTTTCAGCCACGGCTCCCGGTGGAGGTCACCGGGGTCAACACCCTTGTCCTGCTCGCCTCGAGTCTCGCGATGGTAAGGGCGCGCAGGGCGATCCGACGGGGCGACCCGGTCGGACTCGTGAAGGGCCTTGGCCAGACCGCTCTTCTGGGAACAACGTTCCTTTTCATCCAGGGATACGAATGGATCCGGCTGGTCCGCTTCGGATTGACCGCGTCGTCAGGAATCTATGGCGGCACGTTTTACACCTTGATCGGGATCCACGGGAGCCACGTCCTCGTGGCGGTGATCTGGCTCTCGGTCATTCTGATTCGAGCTACGCAGCAGCGCTACAGCGAGACGAACCACCTCGGCGTCACGATCTGTGGAATGTACTGGCACTTCGTCGTGGCAGTGTGGCCGATTCTCTTTACCCTCGTGTACTTGGTGTAAGGCGATGAGGGCGGTGACTCACGCGCTCGGCTGGGCCCTCGCGGGGCTTGGGATCTTCCCGACGGAGGTCTTGGCGTGCGCCACCTGCATCGGCTGGGGCAAGGATGGCCCTGTGTGGAGCTCAGGCTTTATCTGGAGCACGCTCTTCCTCATGGGGACACCGTTCGTCCTGGCGGGCCTCCTCGGGGGCT
>JACOUJ010000386.1 GCA_016177865.1 Candidatus Rokuibacteriota bacterium | reverse complement strand
CGTACGTGGTTTCTACTCCGGCCGGCTCTATGCTCAGGATCTTTGCCCTGCCAGAGATCCCTTCATGCAGTGTTTGCACTTCACAACCGGGACGACACCGGTCGAGCCGGATCGGGCGGAATTCCGCGCCGTCCTGAGAAACATAGAACTGATGACCAGCGGTAGCACGGAGAGTTCCGCCATCTGAGAACCGGATACGAAAAGTAGGCGTAGCTTCATAGGTCTCCACACGTTCGACAGGGCGCGGGCCCCTGACAGTGACGATGAGATCGCCAGAACGGATGGTGTCAACCCGACGCCATCCCTGCGGAGTGGCCACGAGCGTGTCGCCCGTAACGCATGGATTAGTCGCCTCGACCATCCCCACCTCCGGCGTGGGGTTGGCCGGGCTCCGGTTGATCCGGTCGATGAAGACCATCCCGGGATCGCCCGTCTTCCACGCGGCCCTGATGATCCGATCAAAGACCTCCTTCGCCGAAAGCCTTCCTTCGACCGCGCGCGTGTGGGGATTGATCAGCTCATACTCCTCCCCCTTGGCCAGGGCCTCCATGAACCGATCGGTCGCGGCGACGGAGATGTTGAAGTTCGTGATCCCACCATCGAGCTTGCACTCGATGAACTCCAGGATGTCCGGGTGGTCCACCTTCAGAATCCCCATGTTAGCGCCGCGACGGGTGTTGTGGCTGACGAATCCGTTCGCGACGTACGTGTTGTTGGCCGGCACTGACAGATCGAGAGTGAGCGACTCGCCCTCCCCGATCTTCACGACCTGGTCGTAGAACTGGTTGTTCGTCAGGAACCAGACAACCGTGGGGTCAGTCCCGATCTCCGGATGAGCCTGTGCCAGCTTCTGAAGCCGGGCGCGCGTCAAGTGCCTCGGAGCCGCGACGCGGGGGAAGTAATGCTGGAGCGCGCGATAGAGCTTCCGCTTCGCCCCGCGCGACCCCCGGCCGGGACCGCTCCCGCGCCCGGGACCGGCGTAGAGCGCGCGGAGCGCCGCACCCTGAAACGGAATGACGTCGTTGAACTCCCACGCCTTGTCAAGACCCAACTCCAGCCGCGATGCTTTCTTAGACGAAAAGAACCCGATGTCTTCGGCGAATGCGCGGAGCCCATCCCTGGTGATGACCCGGAGGCGACACAACGGATTGCGCCCGAATGCTCCCTTGCGGTTGGTTACTACACTGCTCCCCGACGGCACGCCAAGAGCCAGGAGGAGCTGCTGCGTATCCTCGACGAGCGCTGCGGACGTGCTGGAGAGCGAAGGGTAGCCTTCTCTGGAGACCGTGCCATCCGCGGTGAAGAGGCCGCGGAGAAGACCGCGTGCAAACTCGTGACCTGCGAGAAACGCGATCTCCGGGAGGCGTGCATCGAGGGAAGATGGCTTCACCACCCCGATCGCTCTGAGCCAGGCAACCAGAGTGGTGGAGTTGAAGAAGAGGTTTTCGCTCGCGTCATCAACCTTCGTCTGGCGAACCGGCTTCAGCCCGAAGAGCTTCTCGGCGATTGCCGTCAGGTGGGCGGCCACGTCGGGTTCCGCACGGCTGACCGTCAGGATCAGGCGCCCGGTGCCCCGCTTGTTCACTGAGATTGCGCCATCGCCGAGGAAGTAGCCGATAAACTCGCCCAGTTCCTCGCTCGGCCTGTCGGGGATCCGGATCGGCGTCGCGTTCGGGTGAGGAACGAACTCGAAGGAGGGGAACCTGAAGCCTTCCACGGACGGATACGTCCGCTTCTGGAGCGCCACCCAGTCGCCGACTCTGATCTCTTCCAGGGTTCTCCACACGTACCGTCCCTCTTCGTCGACCACCCTGAGACGGTGCTCGGGGGTGGCTGAGATCGAGTACCCGTGCTGTGTGCAGATCCGACGGATCGGCGCGACGCCATGGTTATAGAATTCGTCAGACTCCCTGGGGCCTTCATCCGTGGCCACAGAGAGCGGTCCGGCCGCGTGAGGGTGCCACGTATCAGGGGGCGCTTCAGCCGGCCCGAGACGGCCAATCTCGACGAGACCACCATTCGTCGAGATTCGGGTGTTCGGCGTGACGCATCCGCCCTGCTTGACCGCCTCCGTGGCCCCATTGAAGACCCGGAGGAACGAGACCGGGCCCGAGGCCTTCCCGCCCGTGGAGGCCACCAGGTCGTCCTTGGGGCGAAGCCGCGAGAACGCGAACCCCGTCCCCCCCCCGCTCTTATGGATTATCGCCGCGGCCTTGACCGCATCGAAGATCTCCTCCATCGAATCTCCGACGGGGAGCACATAGCAGGCCGAGTACTGGAGGGCATTGCCCTTGCCGGCATTCATCAAGGTGGGGGAGTTGGGGAGGAAGAGCCCGTCCACCATCATCTCGTAGAAGGCCGTGGCGATCTCCTGGACCGCAGCCGGGCTCCGCCCCCAGCGCGCTTCGCCCTGGGCAATGGCCCGGGCCACCCGCCAGCACATCTCTTCCGGCGTCTCGACGACCTCGTCCCCCTTGCGTGTGAGGTAGCGCTCCCGGAGGACTCGGAGGGCGGATTCAGTCCACGTGCCAACTTTCGGGGGGCGCGTCTCGGCGATCATACGAAGCTCCTCCTGTTTCTTGTCAGACAGATCGGAAGGGGGACGACTCAAGGGGAATCGAACCTGCGGGCACATACACTATTGGATGAATCATGATAACAAGTCCCTTATTTTGTGGCGGAGCGAATGTTACCATACTACATCTTGCGAGTGTCAAGAAAAAAGTAGAACGGCCGCCGAAGCTAACTCTTGACACGCGGGATACCCCCAGGGACAATGCAGCTAACTAATCAGTTGCAGTCGACCATGACGACAGAATCCCTCAATGTTCAATTCTACCGCGGCTTCATGACGCGTTTCTCCGCGCGCATCTCCACCTCCCGGGTGGCAGACGGTCGGTCATGGAGACCCTGAAGCGCCACCGAGTCACCGTGGTCCTCGTGGCCCTGGGGGTCATCCTGGCCAGTCTCGTCTTCTGGCGACTCAGGGGTGACGAACAGGCGCGCGCCCTTCCCCGCCGCACCGGGGGCGAGCCGCTGGTCGGAGTGATTCAGCCCCAGCGCAAGGACCTGGAGGTCAAGCTCTCCTACACCGCCGATATCCTGGCCAGCAAGCAGGCCGCGATCTTCTCCAAGGTCAGCGGCTACATCCAGCGGATGGCGGCGGACCGGGGGGACTTCGTCGGCGCGGGCCAACTCCTCGTCGAGATCGAGCATTCGGAGCTTCAGGCCACGACCGAACAGGCCCGGGCCGCGCTCGCTTCGAGTCAAGCCTCCCTCCGGGTGGCCCACTCAAGCCTCGAGAGTATCCGGGCAAATCTGGCGAACCATCAGGCGAATCTCCTCAAGGCCCAGGCCGTCTTAGCCAATGACATGCGCCAGTACGAGCGGATGAAGAATCTGCACACCCAGGGGATCGTCTCAGCGGTCGAGATGGACAATACGAGAACGACCTATGAATCCTCCCAGGCCTCGCTCCGCGCGGCCGAGGCGCAGGTCGAGGTGGCGAGGGCGCAGATCGCGACCGCGGACAGCCAGGTCGGGCTGGCCCGGGCCCAGGTGAGCCAGCAGGAGGCCGCCCTGAAGCTCGCCCTCAATAGTCTCGCCAACGCGCAGATCCTCGCCCCGTTCTCGGGCTACGTGGCCCAGCGAAACCTCGACATCGGCGCGGCCGTGAGCGCCCAGGCCGCCGCCACGAGCAACTCTTCGGTCCCGATCATGGTCATCCAGGACATTGAGGCCGTGAAGGTCCAGGTGGAGACCTCAGAACGTGAGATCGGGAGGATCAGGGTCGGCAACCCGGTCCGCGTCTCGGTGGATGCCTCTCCGGGCCAGGTCTTCACCGGGACGGTCACACGCATCGTGTCGGCCCTCGACCCCCGGACCCGGACGAATGGCGTCGAGGTCGACGTCCCGAACCCGGGCCGCCGCCTGAAGCCGGGCATGTACGCCCGGGTGGAGATCATCACCGAGACCCGGAAGCAGGCCCTGCTCATCCCCGTGGAGGCGCTGAAGCTCGACGAGGCCCGGCCTGCCGTCTTCGTCGCTCGGGACGGCACGGCCGTGACGGTCCCGGTGGAGCTGGGGGTCCAGGACGGAACCTTCGTCGAGGTGGTGCGCGGGCTCACCGGCATAGAGGCGGTGATCCTCCAGGGGAAAGAGCTGGTCAAGGACGGGCAGAAGGTGCGCGCCGTGCCGGCCAAACAATACTAATATGTGGCTGACCCTTCTCGCCCTTCGTAACGCGATCGCCGTCCTGATGGCGGCCCTCGCGGTCGTGATCCTCGGGGCGGTGGCCCTCGACCGAATCCCGGTGGACCTCTTCCCCAACATCAACTACCCCTCGATCCGTGTCGGCACGATCTACAAAGGGGCCAACGTTCAGGATGTGGAGAAGACGGTGACCTATCCCCTCGAGAAGGCGGTCTCGGCCGTGAGCGACGTCCGCCACGTCGAGTCCGTGTCCAAGAACGGCCTCTCGGGGATCCAGATCTGGTTCAACTGGGACGCCGACATGACCGCGGGTCAGACCGACGTGATTCAGCGGGTCCAGGCGATCATGAACCAGCTCCCGGACGGGGTCCAGCAGCCCTTTATTTTGAAATTCGACCTCACGAATATTCCCGTGTGCCTCGTCACCGTCTCCGGCGGCGGGCTCGACGAGCGCCAACTCTACGATCTGGCCTATAACGTCATCGAGCCCCAGATCGAGCGCCTTCCCGGGGTGGCCGCGGCCAACGTGGACGGCGGCAAGGTCCGGCAGATCACGGTCAATCTGAACCGCGACCGCCTCTTCGCCAAGGGGATCGGGATCCAGGAGGTGGTCCGGGCCGTCAATGACGCCAACTTCCTCTCCCCGGCGGGCGGCGTGCGCTTCGGCCGCATGGACTACAACGTCTTCACGAACTCGCAGTTCCCCATCATCGAGCCCATGGAACACATTGTCGTGAAGCAGGTCGGGGACATCCCGATCCGCCTCAGAGACCTGGGCTCGGTGGCCGACTCCCACGAGACCCAGGTGAGCATCGTCCGCGTCAACGGCCAGCGGGCCGTCTTCATGCGGGTCCAGAAGCAGCCGGGGGCGAACACGATCGAGATCGTGGACCGGGTCAAGGCCCTCCTCCCTAAGCTCATCGGCGTGCCGCAAGGCGTCGCCCTCAACGTCTCCTTCGACCAGTCGCTCTACATCCGCCAGTCGATCTCGAGCCTCTGGCACGAAGCCACGATCGGCGGGATCCTGGCCTTCTTCGTGATCCTCGTCTTTTTGAGAAACCTCACCTCCACCCTCATCATCTCGGTCGCCATCCCGCTCTCGATCGTCGCGACGTTCATCCCCATGTACTTCCTCGGCCAGAGCCTCAACATCTTCACCCTCGGCGGATTGGCCCTCGCGGTGGGCCGGCTCATGGACGACTCCATCGTCGAGTTGGAGGTGATCAACCGCCACCTGAACCTCGGGACCAAGAGTCGCCGGCAGGCCGTGCTGGACGCGGCCCGCGAGGTGGCAATGCCGATCTTCGTGGCCACGGTTACGACCATCGTGGTCTTCCTTCCGACGATCTTCCTGGTCGGCCCGTCCAAGCTCCTCTTCCTCCCCCTCACCTTCACGATCTCGTTCGCGCTCTTCGCCTCCTTCCTCGTCTCGCGGACCGTCACCCCGCTCCTCTGCCTCAAGTGGCTCAAGCCCGAGCGGGCCTACGGGCGAAGCCTCCGTGACCGGATCTTCCTCGCGAGCCAACGCTTCTTCGACGCGCTGGACCAGCGGTATCAGGACGTCCTCGAGTGGGCGCTGGGGCACCGGAGGCGCGTGATCATGGCCATCGTCCTCATCTTCTTCCTGAGCCTGACCTTCATCAGCACCGAGATCCTTCCCGGCCCGCTGGCGTCAGGGCTCCGCGCGGTACTCCCCCAGAATCTCCGAATCGGGACCGAGTTCTTCCCGGAATCGGACGAGAGCCAGTTCCGCGTGAGCGTCACGGCGCCGATCGGGACCCGCGTGGAGGAGACCGAGAAGCTCGTCAGTCGCCTCGAGGAGATCGTTCGCTCGACGCTCGCCCAGGAGGAGTACCGCACCGTCGTGTCCGGCATCGGGATACCGGCGGGACGCGGGGGGCTCTTCTCCGACCGGGCCGGCCCGCACTCCGCCCAGATCCAGGTCCACTTGGTCTCGCCCGACCAGCGGAAGCGTAAGGACCGGGAGATCGTGGCCTCGATCCGGCCGAAGCTCGGGGGCGAGTTTCCGGGAACGACGATCTCATTCTCCACCGGCGGCATCATCCGCCGCGTCTTGAGCCAGGGGCAGGAGACCTCGCTCGTGCTCGAGCTGCTCGGCTACGATCTCGGCGGGGCCTGCGAGGGGGCCCGTCAGATCGCCCGCGCGATGCAGCAGACCCCGGGCGTAGTCGATGTCCAGATCCGGCGCGAGGAAGGCTATCCCCAGTACGACATCGTCGTGGATCGGGATAAGGCCGGCAACCTGGGGCTGACCCAACGGGCGATCGCCCAGGCCGCGCTGTTCTCGCTCAGCTCGAACATCAACGAGAACCCGTCCATCTACACCGATCCGAGGACCGGAAACCAGTACAACGTGGTCGTTCAGCTCGATGAGCCGTTCAGGACCAGGCCCGAGGATCTGGGCCGCCTCTTCGTCACGGCGAACGGAGGGCCACCGATCCTCCTCGGGAACATCGCCGAGATCCGGCAGAGCACGGGCCCCAGCAGCATCGAACGAAAGTTTCAGCAGCGCATGGTCCGGATCACGGCGAACCCGACCGGGCGCGACCTGGGCTCGATCTCCCGCGATCTCGAGGACAACCTGGGCCAGCTCCAGCTCCCTCCGGGATTCGTCGTCCAGATGGGCGGCCTCATCCGCGAGCAGCGCGAGGCGTTCGGCAGCCTCAACTTCACGGTGCTCCTCGCGCTCGTGCTCGTCTATATGGTGATGGCCTCGCAGTTCCGGTCGTTGAAAGACCCCTTCGTCGTCATGTTCTCGGTCCCGATGGGCCTCATCGGCGTGCTCTGGATGCTCTTTCTCACGGGGACCACCCTCAACGTCAGCTCCTTCATGGGAATCATCATGATGGTGGGGATCGTGGTCTCGAACGGCGTCCTCCTCGTGGACTACACCAACGAGCTCCGGCGGCGAGGACAACCGCTGGCCGACGCGGTGGTGCGAGCAGGGCGCACGCGACTCCGTCCCATCCTGATGACGACGATCACGACCCTCGTCGGGCTCCTCCCGATGGCCCTGGGGCTCGACGTCGGGAGCGAATCGAATGCCCCCCTCGCCCGGGCGGTGATCGGCGGGCTCACGGTATCCACGTTCCTCACCTTGCTCCTCATCCCCATCCTCTACACGATCCTCGAAGAACGCTTCCCCCGCCGCCTGGAGAGCCACCAGGGAGAGACCGGCGGGGCCTCGTAGCGCCAATTCTCGATGATGGAGAAATGCTTGATGGAAACCCCATCCCGGTGGATGATCCATGCCCTCCTGACTTTCACCCTTGTTTTTCTACTTGGCCCGACCCGCTCGTGGGCCCAAACCGCCCCGCCTCCTCAATCCCTCAGCCTGGAGGAGGCCACGGCCCTCGCGTTGAGGCAGCACCCGTCCATCAAGGCGGCCGAGGCCGGGTTCGTCGCGGCGGACGCCCGGATCCCGCAGGCCCGATCCAGCTTCTTCCCGAAAGTGGACACCACGCTGTCCTCCGCGCGAAGCTATTCCGAGGGCGGTACCTCCTTCAACGGGACCAGCGGGACGGGCTCCTCGACGACCACGAACAATACGACCCAGCTCCAGCTCACGCAGAAGATCTGGGATTTCGGCAAGACCGGCGCGCTGGTGGACGAGGCCAAGGCCAACGCCACGGTCTCCCAGGAGGAAGTCGATCGGGTCAAGAACGTGGTCGTCCTCAACGTCAAGACCGCCTACTACGGTCTCCTCGGGGCCCAACGGCTGGTGAAGGTCACGGAGGCCTCGCTGGCCCGCTCCGAACTCAACCTGAGGAGCGCCCGGGGGTTCTTCGAGGTGGGGACCAAACCCAAGTCCGACGTCACAAAGGCCGAGGTCGAGGTGGCCCAGGCCCGTGTCAATCTGATCCGGACCAGGAACGCGGTGAAGATCGCGGAGACCACTTTGAACAATGCCCTCGGGTTGTCGACCGACCTGACCTTCCAGGTCCAGGACATTCTCTCCTTCGAAGGGGCGAAGTTCGATCTCAATCAGCTCCGCGAGGAGGCATTTCGAAACCGCCCTGAGCTTCGCCAGGCCCGGGCCCGCGTGGTCGCAGCCGATGCCCAGGTCCGAGGGGCTCGGTCCGCCTACTACCCGGATCTGAACGGCGTCGGCAGCGTGAGCCGGACCAGTGACGACTACCCGCCTCAAGACGACAATTGGTCGTTGAGCGTCACCCTGACCTGGAACCTCTTCCAGGGGTTCTTCACCCGGGCGAGGCTTCGGGAGACGCGGGCCAACCTGGAAGCGACGCGGCGGAATTTCGACACCTTGGAGCTTCAGGTGCGCCTCGAGGTCGAGCAGGCATGGCTGGGCATGAACGAAGCCGAGGAGCGGATCGCCGCCACCGCCAAGAGCGTGGAGTCGGCCGAGGAGAATCTCCGCCTCGCCCAGGGGCGCTATGACGCGGGGGTCGGAACGATCCTGGAGCTGACCGATGCCCAGGTGGCCCTCACCCAGGCGCAGGTGGACCAGGTCCAGGCCCTGTTCGATCACAAGACCGCGCGGGCCCGGCTGGACAACGCGCTCGGCCGACGGTAAGCTTTGAAGTAGAATGTCTTATCGGGTTCTTCCGTCTGAGGAGTAGGATTAGTCGTGAGTAAAGGAGTGGTGACCATGCGGAAGGTCTTCCTCATCGGTCTTGTTGGCCTCGTGAGCCTCGCCATCGTCCAGCCGGCGCTGGCGCAGCGGGGCGGAGGTGGAGGCTTTCACCGCGGCGGGGGTGGACACTTCCACCACCATGCGCGGACGTCCTTCAGCTTTGGTTTCTTCCTCCCGCTGGGCGCCTGGTACGCTCCGTATCCGTACTATTCGTATCCATCCTATCCCTACAATTACTACCCCGCGCCCCCGG
>JACOUJ010000385.1 GCA_016177865.1 Candidatus Rokuibacteriota bacterium | reverse complement strand
TCGGTCTTGGCCGGCTCATAGCTCCCGGTCCGCCAGAGGACCCAGAGGACTCGCCAGCTCGCCCGCGTGGCGAGAAGCCAGTACGTCTGACAGCGGAAGATCCCGAGAAACTTTTCCCACAGCGTCTTCCGCGCAAGATCCAGTGACTTGGGGGAGAAGGGCACGAGCGCCTGGACCATGACCTGCGTGATGACCCCGCCCACCCAGATGGAGAGGAAGAGGGACGCCGAGGGGGCCGCCACCGCCACGGCAAAGAGGATGGGGCGATGGCGAAAATGATAGGCATAGTGCCAGCCGAGGTATCCCATGACCGGATAGACGAGGGCCGCGATCGGCCACTCCACCACCTTGTTCACCACGTGGCGGAAAAGCTGGGCCAGGTTAAAGGCATTGGGCTCGACGCGCCACGCCCGAGAGAGATGGCGGGTGTCGTCGAGGACCCCTTTGTACCAGCGAGCGTTCTGGCGGATGATCTTCTCTTTCGTCTCGGGAAGGTCGTTCAACTCCACCATCGGAAGGGCGCGGATCAGGATCCCGCGCATCCCGAGATCATAGCCGAGGGTCGAGTCTTCCGTGGCCCCACTCGTTGGGAAGCCGCCGAGGCTCACGAGAACATCCAATCGCACGAACTGGTTGTGCCCGAGACAGATCTGGGAACGACGAAAGCAGAAAGTGAGGAGCGGGCGAAGCCAGGGCAGGCGACGGCAGACGGCGCCGATGATCTTGACGCGCTTGACTTCATTGAGCAGGCGCGCAATTGAGACGCGGATGAAGATGGAGGATTGCTGGATCGCCGAGATCCGCTCACGGATGGCGAGCCGATCATAGTTCGCCAGGGAGAGGGTCACGCCCTGGTAGGCCAGGCTCCTCCGCCCGCTGAGCTCCTCTCCCGCGATCCAGCGGTAGACGTTCTCGTCGGGATGAGAGTCGGCGTCCGAGACCCCCACAAAGACATTCTGGGGGGCGCGCCCTTCGCCGAGAATCTCTCTCAAGACCTCCGGCCGGAGGGCCCAGTTGAG
Organism: Candidatus Rokuibacteriota bacterium; assembly: GCA_016177865.1. Taxonomy (GTDB): domain Bacteria; phylum Methylomirabilota; class Methylomirabilia; order Rokubacteriales; family JACOUJ01; genus JACOUJ01. Next base: position 2,532 of record JACOUJ010000385.1, on the reverse strand, counting down.
CTGGTGGGCCTTGCGACCCTCGCCGGGCATCACGAGATGCCAGAGGCGCTTTTGCTCGTAGGGCGGCAACTCCGCCTGAAAGCGACGGACCAGCTCGCCGGTGGAGCACTCCATCGCCGGGTGCGGTTCTTTTTCTTCTTCCGCCTTGGTGATGACGACGACCTGGAGCTTCTCCTGAGGGTAGCGGGAGGCGAGGAGGATCCGAAGCGTGGCCGCAATTTCCGGCTCCTCATAGGCCGCAACGAGGTGCAGGAAGAGTGGGGTCGCCGGCGTCCGCTCAAGCTCGTCTTCCGACATGAGCTCGTCGAGCCGGGCATAGGCCCGCCGGACAAAGTTCACCGTGGTCGCCATCCCCTTCCAGTCAATCAGGAGCCTCCACGCGGCGCGGAGGTTGATCACGAAGGCGAGGCAAAAGAGGATCGAGATCACCCACGATTCCATGAGATTCCTATTTTCGCGGGAAGCGGAGGACTTTCTCTCCCCGCCTGACCATCCCGAGTTCCTCTCGGGCAATCTGCTCAATCACCGAGGGGTCGTCCCGGAGTCGGTCCACCGTTCGGCTGAGCTCTTCGTTTTCGGCCTCGAGACGCTGGATCTCCCGCTGGAGGCGCTCGACTTCCCCGCGGAGGCTCCAAAACCGGCTGATGCTGCGCTCCCCGATGGCCGCCACCCCCATCAGGAAGATAAAGAGACCTGCCACCCACCACCGCCAGCGGGGCGCCGCGCGACGCTTCACCTTTGACCCAGAGAAGCGAAGGCGGCCGGGCCGGGCCACACCGCCGTTCTTCCCAGCTCCTCTTCGATTCGCAGAAGCTGGTTGTACTTGGCGACACGATCACTTCGGGCGAGCGAGCCGGTCTTGATCTGCCCCGCGTTCACGGCCACGGCCAGGTCGGCGATGATGGGATCCTCCGTCTCGCCGGAGCGGTGAGAGATGACGGCCCGCCACCCGGCAGCCTGGGCCAGAGTGACGGCCTCCCGGGTCTCAGTGAGCGTGCCGATCTGGTTCACCTTGATCAGGACCGCGTTGGCGGCCTTCTTCGCAATTCCCTCACGGACCAGCGCGGGGTTCGTCACAAAGAGATCATCCCCCACGAGCTGAACCCTTCCGCCCAGCTCTCGGGTGAGGGCCACCCAGCCCTCCCAGTCGTTTTCGCCGAGCCCGTCCTCGATCGAGCAGATCGGATAGCGACTGAGCAGGGCGCCATACCAGGCGATCAGCTCTTCGGTCGTTCGGCGCGTGCCTTCCCCCTCGAAGTGATAGCACCCCTCGCGATGAAGCCCGCTGGCCGCAACATCGAGGGCGAGCCAGACATCCCGGCCCGGGCGCCTGCCGGCGGCCTCGATCGCGCGCATGAGGAGGTCCAACGCCTCCTCGGTGCTCGAGAGGTTAGGGGCGAAGCCCCCTTCATCCCCGACGTTTACGCTGTACCCTTTGGCCTTGAGCCGATCCTTGAGGGTCCAGAAGATCTCCACACCCGTGCGGAGGGCCTCGGTAAAGCTGGGCGTCCCCGTCGGAACGATCATGAACTCCTGGAGGTCAAGGCGGTTATCGGCATGGACACCGCCGTTCAGGACATTCATGAGAGGGACGGGCAGCGTGACGCCACCCGGGCCACCCAATGATCGGTAGAGAGAGAGCCCGGCCTCCGCCGCGCTAGCTCGAGCCACGGCCATCGAGACTCCCAGAAGGGCGTTGGCCCCGAGACGACCCTTGTCTGGACTTCCATCCAGGGTGAGGAGGCGTTGGTCCACGGCTCTCTGATCCGTGGCGTCAAGCCCGATCACTGCTGACGCGATGATCGTGTTGACGTTGGCCACCGCGCGGAGGACGGATTTCCCTCGAAATCGGCTTGAATCTGCGTCGCGCAACTCGAGGGCCTCTCGCTGACCGGTCGAGGCGCCGGAGGGAACGGCGGCCCGACCTCGCGCGCCCGACTCGAGGCGGACATCCACCTCCACGGTCGGACTCCCCCGTGAGTCAAGGATCTGGCGGGCGTGAACCTCAGCGATTGTCATGCGTTTCGAGTCAGGATGAAGTCGGCCAGGGTCCTGAGCGGCATCGCCTTGTCGCCAAGGAGATCAAGCGCCTCCTTGGCCTCCCGAATCAGATCGGTGGCCATCTTCCGGGACGGCTCAAGGCCGTAGAAGTCAGGGTACGTGACTTTCCTTTTCCGTTGATCCGAGCCCACGGCCTTCCCCATGGCCTCCTGGTCCCCTTCCAGATCCAGAATGTCGTCCACGATCTGAAAGGCCAACCCGAGGCGCTCGCCGTAGGTCGTGAGGGCGGCGAGGCCCTCCTCGCTCGCCGCCGACAGCAGGGCCCCCGCGCGGACCGCGGCGCGGATCAGCGCGCCGGTCTTGTGGGTGTGGATATATTCGAGGGTGCTCGGGCTGACCACGCGCCCCTCGGACTGGATGTCCACCACCTGTCCCCCGATCATCCCGGGGGTTCAGGCGGCATCGGTAACCTAGGCCAGAAGCAGTGGGAGGAGCGCAGGATTCGAGTATCCCTGAAGGAAGGACTCGGCG
>JACOUJ010000379.1 GCA_016177865.1 Candidatus Rokuibacteriota bacterium | reverse complement strand
ATGGCACGGTGGGTCGACGAGGGCGGATGGCACTGCGTCAGCAGGGGTCGTTTCGACGGAGAGAGCGTCAGCCGAGGAGGTGCAAGCCGGGTGCGCCGGTAGTCCGGTGCCGGGCCGCCGGTACTCCTCCCGCGGCGGCGCGAAGATGTCCAGGATCATGCAGCGCTGGCCGAGCGTGCGGCCCCCGTGCGGGACATCCGGCGGCGTCTCCCAGAAGTCCCCGGCCCTGACGTGGTACTCCTGACCGTCCTGGATGCGGATCCACTCGCCTTCCAGGCACACGCCCCACTGCTCGTTCGCGTGGGAGTGCACCGGCGACTCCGACCAGGGGTCGAGCTCGACGACCGAGAGCATCAGATTCGTCCCCGGGAAGATGCGGGCCCGGATCCCCTTGGCCAGCTCTCGGGGGATCCCGCCCTCCCGCAGGTTGTGGAACCACTCCTTACCCATCCTCGCCTCCTTCCGCACACGCATCGGGGGCGTTATCATGCAGAATCGGACCCATCTTCCCAAAGTCGGAAAATCCTTTTGCCTCAACGCACCCAACAATGTTTTCGACTCCCTCTAAGAACGCCAAATCCATGGGCTCCGTGCTTTCTGGGTACTGGTGTTCCCAGCGAACTTCTACCGGAAATTCACGACACTAAGACGGTGGCTCCCAGGCTACGCCAAGACGGCGGAAATCTTTGGAATCGAACGAGTAGACCGCCGCGTCGCGCTGTTGGGCCTTCGCGGCCAGAAGACAGTCCACGAAATCCGCCGAGGTCGATCCGAACCTGGCCAGCGCGCTAATGAGAACACTCTTCTGAGTGGTCCGGACACCGCGGAACGACAGGACTGTTGCCAGTTTCTCGGCAATCTCCGGCCGCGGAATGCGATAGAACGACTCGAGGGTCCAGGCGGCCTCGGTCACCACGCTCTCCAGAACCTCCGCGCGCTCGGTCCCGGCCTCCAACCGCTCCATCAGTGCCCGGGCCTTTTTGGCCTGCGGCGGAACGTCGCCAACGAGGTACCGCAGGAGCACATTGGTGTCAATCAGATGTGCCTTCGGCCGCGGCGGCACGCGCCACCTCCCGCTTCACGTGGGCTCGGATGGACCTGACTGTTCCCGGGCGGGCGTACCGCCGGAGCGACCCTGCCAGTTGCCGCGCGGTGTCCGGAGAACTCGGGCGCAATCGCAGCTCCCCCCCCTGAAGTTCCAGGCTCACCACCGAGCCTGGCTTCAGCCCGAGGGCGTCGCGGATGAACCGGGGGAGCGTGATCTGGCCTTTCGAAGAGACCGTCGCACGCATGGGCTTTACCTCCTTGAAAAAAAGTAAAGCAAAATTGAAAATCCGTCAAGTAGATTTTGAGCCTGTGGAACCCAGGGAGTCAAGGATGGCTGATCAGGCGAGGTCGGCCAGGACCTTGTCCATGCTCGCCCGGACCCGCTCGAGGTCGCGCCCGGGCCCAGGGATTCTCCCGCCAGAGGGAGGCCACCGCCTCGGCCCCGAGGGCCCGGAGGTCGAGGAAGTAGAGGTCGAAGAGGCGATCGAAGGTGGGGAGGTCGCGGGCCTCCTTGACGAGCGCGGCGGCCAGGGCCCATTTGAAGGTCTCGCGGTCCTCGACCCCGACCTCGGCCGCGGCCTGGAGGGCGTCGATCGCCTCCATCGGCGAGACCCGGACCTCCGCCCGCCGGAGGTCACCGATGAATTCTAAGATCCGTTGGTCCAAGCTAGGGCGATCCGCAAATGAGCTGTCATCGCGGCGCCGCGATGAGCTGCCGGAACGTGAAGGCGAAATCCTGTCCGCTCATCGCCTTATGGCACTGGAAGCATGCCCTGATGCGGCCCGATCGGGCCCCTCCCACGGCCCAACGGTTTCCAACTAAACCCATAAGCGGAGACAGCTAGTCTGTTTTGTTGGGCCTTGGCGCGGGTTCAGCTCCCTCGGAAGAGCCCGCCAACGAAGCACGGGAATTGTTTTTCACTCGATGCGGATCCACTTCCTTCCCTTGACCATGAGCACGAAAATGTCCTTTACGGCGTCCCCATCCTTATTAAAACTCATTTGCCCTCCAACCGCCGGCCAATTCTGGATAGTGGTTAGGGCTCGCATGATCCGCTCCCGATCGGCACCGAGATCCCCGGGACGATTCGTTACACCGGTCCGCTCGATGATCTCCGCTAAGAGGTAAAGCGCGTTGTAGGCGTTGGCAGTAGTCTGCTCCACACTCGGCGCGAGTCCAGCCGCCTCGGCTCTCGCGGCGAATTTCTTGACAAGATTTTGCACGTTAGGATCAGGTAGGCCGACCCAAAACGCCGCCGCGGCAATGGTTCCATCGACCGCGTCTCCCCCCTGCTGGGCAAACAATTCATGCACCAACATGTCGCCACCTACCATCGGTTGTGTGACACCCTGCCGGCGAGCTTCTTTCAGAAAGGTGACCCCGTCGGTGTAAAATCCGCCAAACGCAATCCCATCAAACTGCATTCCTTTGAGCTTCGTGACTTGCGCCGAAAAATCAATGTCTCGGCTTTGAAAAGTCAGGTAATTCCCCTCATTCACGATGCGGAGGCCATGACTCTTCAGTAACGCAGGCAGCACTCGTGTTCCGACGAACTGAGCTACGGCGTCCTTCGCATCATGGATAAGCGCTGTAGACTTTACGTTATACTCTCTGGCGAACCGTCGAACAGCGGGCCCAGCAATCACGTCTTGAGCCACGTTCATTCGAAACGCCCAGGGACGGTTGGCCGCTCCGAGTCCGGGTTTCGTGGACGCATGGGAGATAATCGGAACCTTGAGCTGATTTGCAATGGGGAAAGCAACCTCGCACTCGGAACTACCAATGGGGCCGATGATCGCAAGTGCCCGGTGATCGGTGGCCAGTTTGCGTGTCAGGATTCCGGCCTCCACAGGCTTAGAGGCCGAATCCTCGACGAACAGCTTAATAGGAACTCCGCCTATACCCCCCTTAGCGTTGATCTCCTCGACCGCGAGGTCGAGAGCAACCTTGTCTTTCTTCCCCCAGTCGCCAAAAAGCCCCGAAAACCCAAGAATGGCGCCAATTCTGATCTCGGGTCCCGCTAACCGTTGGGCCCACGCGACCCGCGCAAATTCAGGCATTCCCAGGGCGACTAGCGCACCACTCATCCCAAGGAAGCCTCGTCTAGTGATCAAAGCGCTTCCCGATTGAGTCCGGATATCAGAAAGAACCTTCGCCCCCGTTTTCATGGCCTCCCTCCTTTGTTTTGGGTATCCCTGCCCCTCATCTGGGTCGCTGCCCTTGTGGCTTTCACCCGCCTAATAATACTAGGCCGGTTCTCGTTCCGGTCTAGCCGCGGCCGTCCCCGACGCTTTGTCGGAGATAATCCCTGTCAGGTATATCTCCGAGAGTTCGTGCTCTTTCAAAAATCTGACGGCAGGTCCCGATGCCACAATGCGACCTGTTACCATGACGTAGCACCGATCGGCTAACTGTAAGGCCTGCCGGATGCCTTGCTCAGCAAGAAGGATCGTGATTCCTCTATCGCGGAGACCTCGAATCGTCCGCAGAATCTCCTGAGCCATTCGCGGGGCGAGCCCGAGGGACGGCTCATCCAGCATGAGGAGGCGAGGATGAGCCAGCAGGGCACGGGCGATGGCAAGGAGCTGGCGCTCTCCGCCGCTGAGGACTCCGGCGGCCGCTTGGAGACGGGCGGCCAGGAGAGGAAACTGATCCAAGAGCTTCTCTATCTCTTCTGCAACATCCTTCGTCTTGGCGCCCCGTGCATAGGCTCCCATGAGCAAGTTTTCCCAGACGGTCATCTGACCCAGGATTCCACGGCCCTCGGGAACTAGCACCAAACCTCGTCTGGCTCTGGTGGCTGGTGACCAGTCATCGATGGCTTGCCCCAGGTAAACGACGGAACCCCCGCTTGGCCGGAGCAAGCCCGCCACGGTCTTCAGAAGTGTAGTCTTCCCAGCACCGTTCGGGCCGAGCAGGGTAACGATCTCTGCCTCTGAAACCTCCAGAGATGCCTGCCGAACGGCTTGGATTCGCCCGTAACCCGAAGAGAGTTCTGTGATCTTGAGGAGCGTCACGACTGGGTTTCCCCCAAATAGGCTTCTTGAACTCGGGGATCTTTCTGCATCTCCCCAGGGGACCCTTCACCGATCTTTTCCCCGAAGTTAAGCACGACGATGTGATGACACACGTTCATGACCACGGACATGTCATGCTCGATCAGAAACAGCGTTACACCCTGACGGTGAATCTTGAGAAGCACTTCCGCTAGTCGTTCGGCCTCGCTCTGGCTCATTCCACTGGCAGGCTCGTCCAACAACAGCAGTTGAGGGGCTGTCGCAAGGGCGCGGGCAATTTCCAGTCGTCGCTGGTCAGCAAACGCCAGCGTCACGGCCCGCCGGTCTCGATGAGGAGTCAACTCAAAAAGGTCGAGAATCTGCTCACTCACTTCCCAAGCTCTTAAATCACGTCTCGGGCGTAGCACAACCTGAATGTGCTCCCAAACCGTCATGCTCGAGAAGAGACGGATATTCTGGAAAGTCCGGGCGATGCCCAGCCGGGTAATCACGTGAGGAGCGAGACACGTCAGCTCATATTCCCTAAAGCGGATCGACCCTGAGGTGGGACGGTTCACCCCCGTGATGAGGTTGAAGACTGTTGTCTTGCCTGCGCCGTTGGGACCAATCAGTCCCGTGATCTGGCCCTGCGGCACAGCTAGATTCAGATCTCTGACCGCTATCACACCATCAAAGTGCATGGAGACATCTTGAAGCGTCAGCATTCCTCTGTCTCAGCGGCCAACCAGCAATGCGATGTTAAACCGAAGAAACTCCCGGGGGAGGAGGCCAGACGGTCTTGCTATGAGCATAATGACGATGGCTCCCCCAAAGAAGGTCCCGCGCCAGTCTTTCACAGGCCGAAGTATTTCGGGCAAAAAGGTGAATGCGGCCGCCCCGAGGACAGCCCCCCACAGGTTTTGCATGCCACCCAGAAGGACAAAAAGGACCATGTAAATCGATTCGAGAAAACCAAAGGCCGAGGGCTCGATAAAGTACAGGTAATGGGCGTACAGGCCGCCACCTAGTCCCGCAATCGCCGCCCCAACCCCAAACGCGCTCACCTTGATCCAAGTGACGGGTAGTCCCATCAGTTCGGCTACTAGATCGTCGTCCCGAACCGCATCAAGGGCAAGCCCGACGCGCGTTCCGGTCAGGATAATCCCTGCCAGCAACACAGTGGTCACCGTCCCCCAGATAAGTGGCAAAGTAGCGCCGGACATTCCGCGCATCCCCATGGGACCACCGGTCGGGCCGAACGTGAGAAAAAAATTCCGGACAATCTCGCCAAACCCGAGCGTGGCTATGGCCAAGTAGATCCCACGAAGGCGAAGAGCTGGGAAGCCCACCAGAATGCCAAGGCACCCAGCCAGGAGAGCCCCCGCGGGGAGGGCTGCGACCAAAGGAACACCGGCATAAACGGTGAGGACGGACACGGCATATGCAGCTACAGCCATAAATCCTGCATTCCCGAGCGACAGCTGTCCCGTAGCCAACGGTGCATAGACCGAAAGCCCGAGCAGGATGTTGATGCCCAGGAGTGCGAGCAGACCTTCGTAATAGCTACTCACGCTAGACGCGAGCCCGGTAAGCAGTACCGAGCAGCCCAGACGGCCGCACCACCAAAAAGAGGAACAACAAGCCCCAGACTGCCACATCTCGGTATACGGCCCCCCAGAGGGCCACTGAGAACACCTCGGCAATCCCTAAAAGTGGTCCTGCCAACATCGCTCCGTAGATGCTCCCCATCCCACCCATGACCATTACCGCCACACCCTTAATCCCAAACTGTAACCCAACGAAAGGATCGACAAGAGAGAAGTTCAATGCGAGTGGAGTTGACCCGGTTTCGTGGAGGGTGAACTGCTTTCGTGTGCCTCCAGTTCCTTGGGCACCGAGGGGATATCAGGATAACACCCCGTGGTCCGATCGT
>JACOUJ010000378.1 GCA_016177865.1 Candidatus Rokuibacteriota bacterium | reverse complement strand
GTCCCGATCTGTACGCCGGCTGCGCCGAGCGCCATAGCCGCCGCAACGCCTTTCGCATCCGCGATGCCGCCAGCAGCAATGACCGGCAGCTTCACTGCCCGCGCAATTTGCGGCAACAGTGCAAACGTGCCGACTTGAGTACTCAGGTCCTCCGACAAGAAAATGCCGCGATGGCCGCCCGCCTCTAAACCTTGCGCGATGATGGCATCGACCCCATGCGCTTCGAGCCAACGCGCCTCTTCGATGGTGGTTGCCGAAGAGAGTATCTTCGAGCCCCAGGCTCTCACTCGCGCCAGCAGTTCGGCCGATGGCAAGCCAAAATGAAAGCTCACGACGGCGGGCTTGAATTCGCTTAGCACGTCCGCGGCTCCGGAACTGAAGGGCGCACGCCCCGGCCCGGCGGGAATGGTGTCTGCATCAATTCCGAACTCTTTGTAATACGGCGCCAGCGTCGCTCGCCAAACCGCTTCGCGCTCGGCACTGGGCGTGGGCGGCACGTGGCAAAAGAAATTCACGTTGAAGGGTCTGCCGGTTTGCGCCTTGATCGCCGCCAGTTCATTGCGCATGGTGTCAAGACTGAGCATGGCGCAGGGCAATGATCCGAGCCCGCCCGCATTGGACACGGCGACAGCCAGTGCGCTGCCTTGCACGCCCGCCATGGGTGCTTGAATGATCGGTACCTCTATGCCCAGTAGTTGTTGCAGGGTCATTGTTCGAGCCCCTCCGTAGGGCCCTGCGCGCTAACTATTGAACATACTGACCACCATAACTTGGTCGGGGGCAGCATAGCACGGGGCAAGAGGCTCCTGCCATAGCCGGCAGGGAGTTGGCTCTCGACTCAGCGCCGGTTCGTTGACCGCGGTCTTTCCCCTGAGAGGGTCGAGCGTTTCAGGCGATCGTTCCGGGGAACCTTGATGGCGTGAGCGCGAAGCCGGGGAAGAGCGGGGTCGAGGCGGGAGTCCCGAGATGCCGCACGGCGACCTCGGCGAAGAGATTTCGAAAGTCGGTCGTGACCTCGAGATCGCGGCCCTCAAAGAGTTGCTCGCGCCCGAGCCCGGGCCATCGCCCGTAGACCTTCCCGCCTTGAACGGGCCCGCCCGTCACGAGCATGACAGTCGCGTGCCCGTGGTCAGTGCCACGATTGCCATTTTCCTGAAGCGTGCGGCCGAACTCGGACATCGTCAGGATCACCACATCGGCGATCCGATCTCCCAGATCGCGAGCGAGGGCGTGAAGTCCTTGCGCAAGATTCTGAAGCAGGTTGGCGAGCTGGCCCTGCGCGTTCCCCTGCGCGACGTGCGTATCCCAGCCGCCGGGATCGGCGAACGCAATTTCTAACCCCACCTCGGCCTTGATGAGCTGAGCGATCTGCTTGAGGCTGTCGCCGAGCCGCCCGCGGGGATATTTGGCGCCGTTGGCTGGCTGATAGCGCAACGGATCGGCGGCCTTCAGCATCTTGACGGCCTCAAAGGTCTCCCGCCCGGTCCCATGCAAGAGGTCCTGGACGCCCCGCTCGTAGAGCGCCTCAAACCCTCGCTTCGCATTCACTGTCCCGCCGCCAGACCGGATGTCGAAGTCGGCGATGTTGCTCAGGGCCAGGCAGGGGATCTCTCCACGGAGGGCGCGCGGGAGGACCGGGCCCATGGCCACGGCCCTGAATTGCGCGGGCGATGAATCCCGCTTGGCTCCCAGCACCCGATTGAGCCAGCCGTCCGGCGTGTTCTTGATCGCCGGCGTCCCCGTCTCCATATAGTCCTGCGCATCGAAATGGGAGCGACTGCTGTCGGGTGAACCGCAGGCATGAACGATGGCGAGCCGGCGCTCCTCCCAAAGAGGAAGGAGCGGTCGAAGCGCCGGGTGGAGCCCGAAGAAGCCGTCAAGGTCGATGGCCCCCGCCTCATTGCCCTGCCGGGGGCGTGGGATGGCAATCGAGGGGCGGACCGTATAGTACACGGGCTCGGCGTGAGGCACGACCATGCTGAGCCCGTCCACGGCGCCCCGCTGGAAGATCGCGATCAAGATCTTCTTCCGCGCCCCCGCTGTCTCGGCGCACGCGGTCCTGACGAGGAATTTCGGGATCGTGCCGAGGCCAAGGAGCGTCAGGCCACCCGAGCTTATCAGGGCACGTCGCGTTATCTCCATCTTGTCTCTCCCGGTGTCAACGCCGTTGAAACTCTGGCGAGCCCAGCACGAGGGCGGCGATCTTCTCCACGTCGGGGTTGGTCATTCGGTCATCGAGCGTGGCCCTGGTGATTTCGGGATCGGTCAGCTGCCGCCTCAGGGTCTCCCGCGTCTCGGGGCTTACCTGATCGTGAAGCAGTCCGGCCAAGAGTCGCTCAAGCACCTTAGAGGGCGAGCGGCGGTCCACGCCGTCGAGAAACCGCCCCAGATCCACCCGCGTTCCCGGAAGGCGGTTTTCGGTAAGACTCAGTGCGAAGTTCAGCCGGTTGAGGAGGGCGCCCGCGTTCACCCAGGCTTCTGCGACATCCGAATAGCCGGTGGGGGGCTGCGCCCCATAAAGCGGCTCACCCATTTGGGCCACGGCCCGAACCAGGGCTGCGGCTCCTGAGGTCGTTCCACCCACCGCCCG
>JACOUJ010000377.1 GCA_016177865.1 Candidatus Rokuibacteriota bacterium | reverse complement strand
TTATCAGCACATCCACGGCAGGCCGCGTCCCCGCCCTCATCACCGGACAGGTGGACACCGGGGTGATGCACGTCGAGCAGGCGGCCCGCGCGATCAAGCGAAGCCCGAGCCTCCGGAACTTGGTCAACTTCTGGGAGGTCTTCCCCGACGCACTCTACAACGTCATCGTCGCGCAAGAGAAGGTCATCAAAGAGAAGCGGGAGCTGCTCGAGGGGTTCGTTCGGGCGGTGATTAAGGCGAACCGCTACATCTACAAGAACAAGAAGGGGACCCTGGACGCGGCGGCGGAGATCACCGGCTACACTCCCGAGGAACTGGAGCCGGCCTACGACCAGCTCATCAAGGGACGGGTCTGGAGCGTCAACGACGGCCTCCCGAAGAAGTCCGTCGAGTTCACGATCGACAACCTCGTGCGCTTCGGGCGGATCCCCGCCGACAAGAAACCGACTTACGACCAGTTGGTAGACCTCAGCATCGCGAACAAGGTGCTGGAAAAGCTTGGGCGCTGGACGGATGACCCAATGTATCAGTGAGTGAACGTCGGGGACGTTTGTCCCCTCTCGGGGGACATGGTAGACTAACCTTAATTTTGCGCTGAGACTCTGACACCGTTCACAGCCGAGCGTGTCATGTCGTTTCCCTCAGTTGCCGCTGCGCACAAGATAGACCAGGCCCTGGCCCGGGCCCGTGATAGGCTTTTCGCCCTCCAGGCCCCCGACGGCCACTGGGTCGGCGAGTTGGAGGCCGACACCAGCATCACGTCCGAGTGGATCATGCTCCAGCATCTCCAGGGCCGGGTGGACCGCGCCCGGGAAGCGAAGGCCGTCAGGTATCTCTTGGGCCAGCAGCGGACCGATGGCGGCTTCACCCTCTACCCTGGCGGCCCGACCAACCTCTCCACCACCCTGAAGGCCTACCTCGCGCTCAAGCTCGCCGGCGCGGACCCCGAGGCGGACTTCATGCGCACCGCGCGCAATCTCATCCGGGAAGCCGGCGGCCCGACGAAAGCCAACGTCTTTACGAAGATCGCCCTGGCCTTCTTCGGCGAGTACGACTGGCGGGGCGTCCCGGCCATGCCGGTCGAGATCATGCTCTTGCCGCGCTGGTTCTACGTGAACCTCGCCGAGGTCTCATATTGGTCGCGGACGGTGATCGTCCCGCTCCTGATCATCATGGAACACCGCCCGGTCCATGCGCTCCCGCGACATCTCTCAATTGACGAGTGCTGGCCTGTCCCGCGCGCGGAGGCAGACCTCGCCTTTCCAAGGGATCAGGAGCGCTGGCCATGGAAGAACCTCTTCGTTGATGTGGACCGCTTCTTGCGAGCCTACGAAGCATGGGGCCCGAGACCGCTCCGGAGGAGGGCGCTCCGAAGGGCCGAGGCCTGGCTCGTGGAGCGCCTTTCCGTCCCGGGCGGCCTCGGCGGCATCTTCCCCGCCATGGCCAACGCGATTCTCGCCCTCCGCTGCCTGGGGTATCCCGATGACCATCCCCTGATCACGGGCCAGATCCGGGAGATTGAGGCGCTGGCGGTGGAAGATTCGGACTCGCTGCATTATCAGCCGTGCGTCTCGCCAGTCTGGGATACGGCCCTGGCCGCCAACGCCCTCCTGGCCAGCGGTGCGAGGCCCGATCATCCCGCCCTGCTGCGGGCCGCGGAGTGGCTGCTGGAAAAGCAGATCCTGACACCCGGAGACTGGCAGATGAAACGCCCGGGACTTGCTTCGGGAGGTTGGCCGTTCCAGTACACCAATCACTACTACCCGGACCTGGACGACACCGCCATGGTCCTCATGGCCCTTCACCAGATTCGCCATCCTGATGCTGAGAGGAAGCGCGAGTCTATGGAGCGCGGGCTCCGCTGGTTTCTCGGGATGCAAGGGCAGGACGGCGGGTGGGCCTCCTTCGACGCGGATAACAACCGTCTCCTCCTCAATCACATCCCCTTTGCCGACCACGGCGCCCTCCTCGACCCCTCCACGGAGGATCTCACCGGCCGGGGCCTCGAACTCCTCGGAACCCTCGGGTACGGCCCGGAGTTTGAGCCGGTGAAGCGGGCCCGCTCGTTCATCTGGCGCACCCAGCGTCCCGAAGGGTGCTGGCACGGTCGCTGGGGCGTGAACTACATCTACGGGACCTGGTCGGTCCTCCGTGGGCTCCACGCGATCGGGACTGATCTTCGGGCGGAACGCATCCGACGCGCCGTCCGCTGGCTCGAATCCCGGCAGAACGGTGACGGCGGCTGGGGCGAGGCGCTTCAGAGCTACGACGACCCCACGTTGGCCGGAACGGGAAATTCGACGCCGAGTCAGACTGCGTGGGCCCTGCTTGCCCTCCTCGCCGCGGGCGAGGTCAATTCTCCGGCGGTGGGGCGCGGCCTCGTCTACCTCCTGGAGACTCAGGATTCTGGCGGTGTGTGGACCGACCTCTGGTGGAACGGGACCGGCTTTCCCCGGGTCTTCTATCTCAAGTACCACCTCTACGCCAAATACTTCCCCCTCTGGGCGCTGGGGGCCGCGCGTCAGGCGTTCCGCTCATGAGCGTGGTCCGCTCCACGCCTCTTCGCCCAGTGCAATCCCTGGGTCGCTGGGGCGTGGAAAGTCTCGAGGCGATGGGACGCTTCGCCCTCTTTCTGGGCGAGGCGGTGGTGTGGACCTTCATCCCGCCCCTCAAGGTGAGCCAGTTCTACCGCCGGGTGCACTTCATCGGCGTGCGCTCCCTCTCCGTCATTCTCCTCACGGGCGCCTTCACCGGGATGGTCCTCGGCCTTCAAACGTTCCTCACGTTGAGCCGCTTCGGCTCGGAGGCCCTCCTGGGACCGGCCGTGGCCCTCTCCCTGGTCCGGGAGATGGGCCCGGTCTTCACCGCCTTGATGGTGACGGGACGGACAGGGTCGGCGCTCACGGCGGAGATCGGGATCATGCGGATCACAGAGCAGATTGACGCGATCCAGGTCATGGGTCTCAACCCCATGCGCTACCTGATCGTCCCGATCCTCCTGGCGGGAGTGGCGACGTTTCCCCTCCTGACAGCGATCTTCGACGTGGTGGGGATCTTGGGGGGCTACCTCGTCGGGGTCCAGATCATGGGACTCTCCTCGGGGACTTACTTCGGCGAGATGCGCACCTTCGTTTCGCTCGACGACATCACCACGGGCCTCTGGAAATCCTTCGCCTTCGGCGTGGTCGTCACCTGGGCGTGCAGCTACAAGGGCTACTATACCGCGCAGGGGACCGTGGGTGTCTCCCGCGCGACCACGGAAGCGGTTGTCCTCTCCTCGGTCCTGATCCTGGTCTGGGACTACTTCATGGGGTCGGTCCTGCCGTGATCGAAGTCATCGATCTCTGCAAGAGCTTCAACGGGCAGCCCGTCCTCAAAGGGCTCACCCTGAGTATCGCGGCCGGGGAGCTCCTCGTGATCATCGGGCGGAGCGGCGGGGGAAAGAGCGTGTTGCTCAAGCACCTCATCGGCCTTTTCAGGCCAGATTCGGGCCAGGTCCTCATCAACGGGGTGGATCTCCCCGGGCTTCGGGGACGGGCCCTGGACGATCTTCGGACGAAGTTCGGAGTGGTCTTCCAAGGGAACGCCCTCTTTGACTCGGTGTCGGTCTTTGACAATGTTGCCTTCCCCCTCCGGGAGAAAACCAGGCTACCTCCCGACGTCATCCACGCGCGAGTTGAGGAAAGACTGGAGCAGGTGGGGCTGGCGGGGGCCGGGCACAAGTTCCCCGCGGAGCTCTCGGGCGGCATGCGCAAGCGGGTCGCCATTGCCCGGGCCCTGGTGACGGAGCCGGAGATCGTCTTCCTGGACGAGCCGACCACCGGCCTCGACCCGATCTTGTGCACCACCATCCACCACCTCATCCGTGACCTTCATCGGAAGCTTCACTTTACGGCGGTGATGGCCAGCCATGAGATCCCGGACATCTTTGAGATCGCCCATCGGGTCGCAATGCTCCACGACGGGGTGATCGTGGAGGCGGCGAGCCCGGAGATCATCCAGGCCTCGGCGAACCCTGTGGTCCGCCAGTTTATTCAAGGAGAGACCGAAGGTCCCATCCAGGTGACGTGAGAAGGGATGATGCGATGAAGCGAACGAATCTGGAGTTGACTGTGGGGGGGTTTGTTCTGATCGGGATTCTGGCCCTGGGTTATCTCTCCATTAACCTGGGGCGGGTGGAACTGTTGGGGAGGCGGGGATACATGATCTTTGCCGACTTCCCCACCGTGGGCGGCCTCAAGTCCGGCTCGTCCGTGGAGATCGCCGGGGTGGAGGTTGGACGGGTCGACTCCATCAGACTTGCCAACTACCAGGCTCGGGTGACGTTTCGCATCCAGGAGGGGGTCAAGCTTCAGGAGGACACGATTGCCTCGATCAAGACAAAGGGGTTGATCGGGGAGAAGTACGTGCGGCTGAGTCCGGGCGGCTCCGATCGCGTCATCCAGTCGGGGGGACAGATCCGCGAGGTCGAGGCGCCCGTGGACCTCGAAGAGCTGATCGGCAAGTACATCTTCGGCCAGGTGGAGTAGGCCGAGGGAGTGACATCTCAGGAGGAAGGGAGAAGGAGTGATGCCGAATCGCCCGATGATGGGGTTGCTTGTCCCCGTGCTGATCGTCGCCCTGGCCTCGTGGGCTCACGCCGGCGAAGCCACCGACCAGCTCAGGACTGCGATTGATCAGGTCTTGAAGATCCTCGAGGATCCCGGGCTCAAGAAGCCGGAGAATGCCAAGGAACGTCGGGCCCAACTTCGGAAGACAGCGGAGACCATCTTCGACTACAAAGAGACGTCAAAGCGGGCCCTGGCCCGCCACTGGGCGGAGCGGAATCCAGAGGAGCGGGAGGAGTTTGTCGCCCTCTTCGCCGATCTCCTCGAACGCGCCTATATGGGGAAGATCGAGCAGTATGGTGGAGAGAAGATTTCGTATGTGAGCGAGGTCGTGGAAGGGGACCTCGCCACCGTGAAGACGAAGATTCTCACCAAGAGCAAGCAAGAGGTCCCGGTGGATTACCGGATGCTGAAATCGGGCGGGCGCTGGCTCATCTACGACGTGATCATCGAAGGCGTGAGCCTTATTGGGAATTACCGGAACCAGTTTAACCGCATCATCCAGACCTCCTCCTGCGGCGAGCTGGTCAACCGCATGAAAACCAGGCAGGACGAACTGCTGGAAGAGGGAGGCAGGGGGAAACCCAAGTCCAAATCCTAGCCCCGTGGCGATAAGCGTCGCACGACCCACCTTCGGTGGG
>JACOUJ010000376.1 GCA_016177865.1 Candidatus Rokuibacteriota bacterium | reverse complement strand
GGGGGATGGGGGGTCGCGCGGAGCCACGCCCGAGCCAGCTACGGCGAACTAGGCGCAGCCATTGAAGCGAGCGGAACTCCCCCTGGCCAAGGTGAGAGTCTTCTCTCGGATCAGGGTTGAGAAATGAAAGGGCTTATTCTCAGCGGGGGGCTCGGGACTCGACTCCGTCCCCTCACGTACACGTCCGCCAAACAACTCGTCCCCGTCGCCAATCGACCCATCCTTTTCTACGGGATCGAGGCCGTCGTCGCTTCGGGGATCAGCGAGGTCGGGATCATCGTGGGGGAGACCAAGCGAGAGATTATGGAGGCGGTGGGGGACGGCCATCGCTGGGGGGCCAGGGTGACCTACATCGAGCAGGACGCCCCCCTCGGCCTCGCCCATGCGGTCTTGATCGCGCGGGATTTCCTCGAGGACGATCCGTTCGTCATGTACCTCGGCGATAACCTCGTCAAGGACGGCATCGCCCCCTTCGTGGAGGCCTTCCGCCGGGAACACCCCCCCTGCCAGATCCTCCTGGCCCGGGTCCCCAATCCGCGACAGTTCGGGGTGGCCGAGCTCCGGGACGGCCGGGTTGTGCGTCTCGTGGAAAAGCCGCAGCACCCGCCCTCGGACCTGGCCCTCGTCGGAGTGTACATGTTTGACGCCAGTGTCCATGAAGCGGTCCGCGCCATTCGCCCCTCGGCCCGGGGTGAACTGGAGATCACCGACGCCATTCAATGGTTGATTGACACAGGGAAGGTTGTGCGTCCCACCATTATTGAGGGGTGGTGGAAGGATACCGGCAAGCTGGAAGACATTCTGGAGGCGAATCGGATCATTCTCGATACCCTCCAGGCCCGCACCGAGGGGGAGGTGGTGGCCTCGGAGCTTCATGGGAAGGTGGTCATCGAAGAGGCCGCTAAGATCATCCGAAGTGTCATCCGAGGCCCGGCGATCATCGGCCGAGGGGCTCTCATCGAGGACAGCTACATTGGCCCATTCACGTCAATCGGCGACGGGGTGGTGATCCGGGAGAGCGAGGTGGAGCACTCCATCATCCTGGAGGGGGCCAGTGTGACGGAGATCGGCGGCCGGATTGAAAACAGCCTCATCGGGAAGAACGTGCGGGTCTATCGCTCAGGAGGGAAGCCGCGAGCATATAACCTGATGCTCGGCGACCGGAGCGAAATCGGTCTCGTGTAAGAAGGCAACATTAAATGTGGGCCAGTGTAAGCAACTCGCGTTTCGATCAACCCATGGGGGAGCACGAGGGGGAGCAGTTGGGGCTCGCCCCTCGTTCAATCAATTGGGACTTCCCCCCCTGATAAGGACAGATCATGGAGTTGAAAGACGACGCTAAGCGTCTTTTCGGGATTCAGGATTACGCCCCGGCCCCAAAGATCCAGGGCGTGGAGATCCTGGATCTCAAGCGGCACGCTGACGACGGTGGGGCCTTGACCGAACTGGGTCGGTTCACGGCCGGGGTCCACGATGCCTTCCCCGGATTCACCCTTGCCCAAGTGAATTACAGCGAGATCGAGGCCGGGGTGATCAAGGCGTTTCATCTTCACCGCCGACAGACCGATATCTGGTACGTGCCGCCTGATGATAAGCTCTTGCTGGTCCTGGTCGATGTCCGCGCGGGGTCTCCGACGGAGGGGATCACGATGCGGCTCATCCTGGGTGGTGGGAACTCCCGGCTCGTCAGGATCCCGCCCGGGGTCGCTCATGGGGCTCGAAACCTCGCCCTTGTCAAGGGGCATATCATCTACTTCGTGGACGTGAAGTTTTCCCCTGACCCCGCCTCGTCCGACGAGGGCCGGTTGCCATGGGACTATGCCGGACCTGACATCTGGGACGTCTCCCGAGGATAACCGGGAAGCCTCCGGCGAGATGCCGGGATGAAGATCCTGGTCACGGGTGGCGCTGGCTTCATCGGCTCGAACTTCATCCGCTATCTCCTCGAGAGACACCCTCACGACTCCATCATCAACCTCGACAAGCTCACCTACGCCGGTAACTTAGAAAATCTTCGCGATGTGGAGTCGAATCCCCGCTATGCCTTCATCCATGGCGACATCGCCGACGCGAAGTTGATCCGCGAGGTGGCGCCCGGGGTGGACGCCATCGCAAATTTCGCTGCAGAGAGCCACGTTGATCGGTCGATCCTGGATGCCGGGAGCTTCATCCAGACCGACGTCTACGGCACCTTTGTCCTCTTGGAGGCGGTTCGGGAGCTTCGGATCCCCCGAATGGTTCACATCAGCACCGACGAGGTGTATGGGTCAATCGAGACCGGGGCCTTTCGCGAGATAGACCCGCTGAACCCCTCGAACCCCTACTCGGCCTCCAAGGCCGGCGGGGACCTCATGGTCCTCGCCTACTGGAAAACGCGTCGCCTCCCGGTCCTGATCACCCGAAGCTCGAATAACTTCGGCCCCTTCCAATATCCCGAGAAGGTGATCCCGCTCTTCATCACGAACGCCCTCAGCGACCTGCCGCTCCCGCTCTACGGCGACGGCCGGAATGTCCGGGATTGGCTCTATGTCCAAGACAACTGCGCCGCCATTGATCTGGTCCTGAGAATGGGCCAGGACGGGGAGATCTACAACATCGGCGGCGGGACCGAGGTCGAGAACCTCGAGCTGACGCGGGAGATCCTGGCGCTCCTGGGGAAGCCCGAGTCGCTCATCCAGTTTGTGACAGACCGGCCGGGCCACGACCGCCGCTACGCGCTCGACTGCGAAAAGATCCGCGCCCTCGGGTGGCGACCTGCCCGCGCCTTCGACGCTGCCCTCGAAGAGACGGTCCGCTGGTATCAGGAGCACGAGACTTGGTGGCGGCGGCTGAAGTCCGGCGAGTTCTGGGACTACTACCGCCGGCAATACGGCGTGAAAGGTGAAGCGGAGCGAGCTGGCGGACTATCAACCCAGGTGGGGGGGCAAGGGGAAGGAGTGGGTGGGACTCCCCCCCTTACTAAAAGACCATGAAAGTCCTGATCACCGGGGCGGGGGGGATGCTCGGACAGGCCCTGGTCCAGGCGCTTCACAGCCAGGAGTTGATTCCCCTGTCACACCAGGTCCTGGATGTGACCGACGGAAGCGCGGTTCGGACGGCGATCCAGAAGGCCGCCCCCGACGTGGTGGTGCATGCGGCCGCCTGGACCAGCGTGGACGGCTGTGAAGGCGATCCTGATCGGGCGTTTAGCATCAATGCGGTTGGGACCCGCAATGTGGCGCTGGCCTGCCAGCCGAGAGGCACCCCCTGCTGTTACGTTTCGACGGATTACGACTTTGACGGAACGAAGGCGAATCCCTATTTGGAGTGGGATCGGCCCAATCCCCTGAGCGTCTATGGCGCCTCCAAACTCGCCGGCGAGCAGGAGATTCGTTCCCATCTGGATCGCTTTTGGATCGTCCGCACCTCGTGGCTCTATGGCCCCGGAGGGAGACACTTCGTGGGGGCCATCCTGGACAAGGCCAAGGCGGGGGACCCCCTCAGGGTGGTGGATGACCAGATCGGCTCCCCGACCTTGACCAGCGATCTGGCGCGCGCCCTGGCGAGGCTGATTCGGGCCCAGGCCTATGGCACCTATCACCTGACAAACGCCGGCGCCTGCTCCTGGTACGACTTGGCCCTCAAAATCCTCCAGATTGCGGGGTTGGGAACCATTCCCGTGAAAGCGATCAGTTCGGAGGACCTCGCCCGCCCCGCCAAGCGTCCTCAAAACTCCCGTCTCAGGAACTTCTGCTGGGAGGCCCTCGGGTATCCCCCTCTTCGCTCGTGGGAAAAGGCGCTCGAAGCCTATCTTCACTCCGAGCCGGGCCGCTGACGCTTCCGCCCGGCTGCCGCCCGTGCTAAGCTCGTCCCATGAAGGGCAACCGCGTCGCGGCTGGCCGAGGGCTGATTGCTGACCCGGTCCACCACTATATCCTCTACACTCGCCCGGAGGTCGGGCTCCCTGGTGAGACGACCGAGCAAGACCTGATTGACACCGCCTGGGTCCAGCGCCTCCGGCGGATTCCCCAACTGCAATCCGCCCGTTGGGTCTTCCCCGCCGCCGAGCACAGCCGCTTTCAGCACGCCTTGGGGGCCATGCACGTCGCCGGTCGCTTTGCCCAGCATCTCTACCCTTCCCTCGGGGCCGTCTTCCCCGATTGCCCCTCGCACGCACTTATTGAGGAACTGCTCCGTATCGCGGGACTCCTTCACGATGTCGGGCATGGGCCGT
The DNA here is from genome assembly GCA_016177865.1 of Candidatus Rokuibacteriota bacterium. GTDB lineage: Bacteria > Methylomirabilota > Methylomirabilia > Rokubacteriales > JACOUJ01 > JACOUJ01. Next base: position 1,633 of record JACOUJ010000376.1, on the reverse strand, counting down.
TCGGCCACTTCTTCGACGATAACTTCCTCGTGGATTACGACCTGACCCACGAGCTCCTCGGTCAGCGCATCATTCGGGAAGAGCTGGGAGAGGTCATCCGCGGCCTGCGCCGGAGCCCCTCCGAGGCCTTCGCGCCTGGGGAGGTGATCGATCCCAACTGGGTCTGCTATCTCATGGGGAAGACCTACAGCCGCGCCGAAGAGGGAGATCCCAGGTGGCTTTCCTTCCTCAAGCCGCTCCTGTCAGGGATCTACACCGCGGACAACCTCGATTACGTTCTCCGCGACTCCTACATGTGCGGGGTCGCGGTGGGGCCCGTGGACCTGGATCGGATCATCTACTACACCTTCTTTACGGAAGAGGGGTTCACGCTGGATCGGGGCGGAACCCAGGCTTTGATCATGTTTCTCACGGCCCGCTTCTACATGTATACCAATGTCTACTATCACCGGACGACGCGAGCGATTGACCTCCATCTCAAAGAGATCTTCCGTCCGACACTCGAGATCCTCTTCCCGTGGGATCCCCGCAAGGATCTTCACCCCTACCTCCACCTGACGGAGTGGACCCTGCTCGAAGAGGTCGGGCGGTGGCACGACGCCGAGGAGCCAGAAAGGCGCGACCTCGGGCGCGAGTGGCGGCAGATTCTGGACCGGAAGCTCAAGTGGCGGATGGTCCACGAGGAAGTCGTGGATGACGAGAAGATCCCGCTCCTGAAGAAAATGCCCCCGGAGCCGGTCGAGGCGCTGGTGCGCGAGCAGCTCCCCCGTCCTCTGCGCACGGTCCCGTTCAAGATTGACATGGCATTCCAGGATCCCCGCCCCCTGAACCCCCTGGCCATGGGGGACCGACAGATCTATATCTATGACGCCGCCACCCACCGGGTCTCCAAAGAGCCGCTGACGGACCTCTTCAAGTACCTCCCCTCCCAGGTGGCCCAGTGCCGCATCTTCGCTCTTGACCATCGCCATGATCGGGAGCTGGCCGAGGCCCTCCGCCGCGTGCTCAAAGAAGATCGCCCGGCGATTATCACCAACGTCTGATCCCGTCTTCTCGTGCCCACAGTGGCCGAGTCCCCGCACCGGCGCCCCCCCAGCGAGCCGGCCCTGTGATATCCTGAGCCTTAGGAGAATCTCGCGCGCGGCGCCTCGAGGCGAGAGGAGGTCCTCCAGATGGATTTCGGACTATCTGAAGAGCTACAGGCTGTCCGGGAGATGGCGCGAGATTTCGCCGCGCAGAAGATCGCCCCGTTTGCCGATACATGGGACCGGGAGCACTACTTCCCCTACCACGAAGCCGTCAAGCCGATGGCAGAGCTGGGTTTTTTCGGGACGGTCATTCCAGAACAATACGGCGGGAACAACATGGGCTGGCTCGCGACCATGATCCTGACCGAGGAAATCGCCCGAGTCTCCAGCTCCCTCCGCGTCCAGTTCAACCTGCTGACGATCGGCTGCGCCTTCCCCATTCTTCGCTACGGGACCGCGGAGCTGAAGCAACGGTACATCCCCAAGCTGGTGAAAGCCGACTACCTGGGCGGATTCGCGATCACGGAACCCAGCGCGGGCTCAGACGTCATGAGCATGAAATCCGTGGCGGAGGACAAGGGCGACCACTGGCTCCTGAACGGATC
>JACOUJ010000375.1 GCA_016177865.1 Candidatus Rokuibacteriota bacterium | reverse complement strand
CTTGTCTCATCGGACTTCACCGCCTGGCAGAAGGCATAGCCATCCATCTCGGGCATCACGCTGTCGGAGATGATGAGGTCAGGCGGCGCGGCCTGGACGCAGCGGAGCCCCTCGCGGCCATCCGCGGCCACGGTGACCTCGTAGCCCTCGCCCTCCAGCAAGATCTGCACACGCATCGCTTGGGTCCGACTGTCTTCCGCAACCAGAATCCTTCGGGCCATACTTACCTCTTCCCCTGTGTCACAAGAGAGCGGATCGTCCCCGAGATTTGCTCCGGGGAGAGCACATACTCAGCAGCGCCAAGGCGGATGGCCTCTGCCGGCATCCCGAAGACCACGCTCGACTCCTCGTCCTGGACCATCGTGACCCCCCCCGCCTCCCGGAGCCGTTGAAGGCCTGACGCCCCGTCTCGCCCCATTCCGGTCAAGAGGATGCCGATCGCAGAGCGGCCGTAACTCTCCGCCACAGATTGGAACAGGTGGGTGGCCGAGGGGCAGAAGCCATCCTCCGCCGGTTCGCGCGTCAGTCGGATCCGAGCATCCTTCGTGATTCCCATCTGCAGGCCCTCGGGTGCGAGGTAGACCATCCCCGGCCGGACTGCCTCCCCCGACTTGGCCGGCTTGACCTCGAGCCGAGTCCCCCGGTTCAGCCACTCCGCCAGCCCAGAGGTGAATCCCGGGGCAATGTGTTGGACGAGGAGGATGGGGGGAGCCGCTGGAAGCCCGGCCAGAATCTCCGCCACGACTCCGGGGCCGCCGGTGGATGCACCGATCGCGACGAGCCGGATCCGCTGATCAGACCTCGCGGGGACGGGGGTCGGCGGGACCGGGTGCCTGTGCTTGGGCCACCGCCGGATCACCTTGACCTCGGCCATGAGCCTGACGGTCTGGAGGAGCAGTCGGGTGGTCTCCCCATGTTTGGGATGATCAGGGCCGCCGGGCTTCTCCACGACCGCGAGGGCCCCGGCCTTGAGGGCCTCAAAGGTCATTGCGACCTCGTCCCGGTTGAAGTTGGCGCTGACCATCACGATGGGTGAGGGGACGCGCTCCATGATCTGACGGGTCGCCTCGTAACCGTTCATCTTCGGCATATACACGTCCATGAGGATGACATCGGGCCTCAGGCGCTCGGCCTGCTCCACCCCCTCGAGCCCGTTCCGCGCCATGCCCACAACCTGAAACACGCCGTCGCGACTGAGCAGGTGGAGGAGAAACTCCCGCGTCACCGCGGAGTCTTCGACAATTAGCACCCGAATCATGCGCTGCGTCGCGCCGGCCATCATGCGAGCCGGCGAATGATTTCCAGAAGGTTTGACTGGTCGAAGCTGGACTTGATGATGTAGGCGTTGGCGCCCATCTCAATCCCCCGCTCCTTGTTTTCCCGGGATTCCATGGCGGTCACGAGGACTACAGGGAGGTCACCGAGCTTTCGATCAGCCCGGATCCGGGCGGTTAGCTCGAACCCATCCATGCGGGGCATATCAACGTCCGATAAGACGAGATCGAAGGACTCGCTCTTGAGCAACGTCCACGCCTCGACCCCGTCCACCGCTACCCGGACCTGGAATCCGGCCGCCTCCAGAAGGTTTTTTTCCATCGTCCGGGTCGTAATGGAATCATCCACCACGAGAATCGAGGGCTGACGGCCACGATCCTCCGGCGCCGGGCGGGCCACCGTCGTTCTCGGTGTCCGGTGGACCGGCTTGAAGAGATCTGTCGGTCGGAGGATCATAATGATCTGGCCGATCCCCAGAAAGCCTGCAGCCGCGATATGGCGGACCCTCACGAGAGGGGGTGGAAGCTCGCGGACCAATACCTCGCGGTCTCCCACAACTTCTTCGACCAGGAGACCCAGCTGCTCCTCGGCGGATCGAATGACGACGCAAAACTGATGGCTCCCCGCCTCGACTTTCTCCTCCCTCTCAGGAATTCCGACCAGCGCGCTGAGCTTGACGGCAGGGAGGGGCCGGCCACCCCAGCGGATCGCCTCCCGCCCCTCCACACTCTCCACCTCACTTCGGCGAATCCGGATGGCTCGCTCGATCGCCTCGGTGGGGATGAGAAACATCTGCCCGCCCGCCCGGACCAGGAGGCCGTGAAAGGTGGCGATGGTGGCCGGTAGGATCATCCGCACCGTTGTCCCCGCCCCCGACCGCGTCTCGACGTGAATCTCGCCCTTAAGGCGCTCGATCCGTTCCTTCACGATGGCCAAGCCCAGGCCATGACCCGAAACGTCCGTGATCACAGGGTTGGTGCTGACGCCAGAGCGATAGATCAACTCCAGGGCAGCCTCGTCCGGAAGGCGCTCAGCAGCCTCGGGGGTGAGCACCCGAGCCCGGACCGCCGCCGCCCGGAGCCGGGCCTGGTCGATCCCCCCGCCGTCGTCGGCGACCCGAATCTCGATGCGCCCCCCCTCCAAGGAGGCCACGCTCACCCCGACTTTCCCTTTCGGAGACTTGCCAGCTTGAGTCCGGACTGCCGGCGCCTCAATTCCATGGTCAATGGCATTTCGCACCAGATGGATCAACGGATCCTTGATTCCTTCCAGGACCCTTCGATCCACTTCCAGCGGGGCCCCCTGCACCAGCCACTCGACGTCTTTCCCTTGCTGGCGGGCCATGTCCCGGACCATCCGTGGGAAAAAGTCCAGGATGGTCGAGGCGGGCATCAGTCGTAGGCTGCGCATTTCCTCTTGGAGACCGTCTACGGCGCGCGAGGCGGCCTGGCTCCTGCGAACGAGAGTCTGATGGAACTGACGGGCCTGGCTCTCCAACCCCCGCAATTCCGAGTCCACATTCGCCGGAAGCGTCGCGGCGTGGCCATTGCTGCCGGAACGTCGAGAAGAAGCGGCCCAGGCCCGATCCAGTTCCCCCCGGCAGCGCGACAGGGCATCCACGATCTCCTTGGTGTCTCGCACCGCCTGCGCCAAGTAGAGCTTCGGAAGGAGAAGCTGTTCCGCTTGAAGGAAGACGGCATCCAGCTTCGTCGCGGAGACGCGGATCGTTTCCTCAGGCAGGAGCCCGGAAGCCACCGGGGCCGCTGGCGCCTCCGCGGGCGGGGCCTCCGCGGGTTGGGGCTGGGGTTGGACGGAGTGAGGTGGATGGACGGGCTCCGAGGCCTCCGCCACCGGCTCGCTCGTCGCGCGATCGAGGCGGCTGATCAGTTCACGGACCACCGTCGAGGTTTCTCCCCCGCCGAGGACACGGGCCAAGCCATCCACGCCTTCGTGGAGGTAATTCAGGATCGGACGGGTGACCGCGAGGTGGCCCCGTGTGATCCGGCTCAGGATGGACTCCAGCGCCTGGCAGAGCGCCTCAGCGTCCATCAGACTGACCGAGCGGGCCGCCCCTTTCAGCGTGTGCACCGCCCGGAACGTGGCCTCCACGACTTGGCGGACCTCGGCCGGAGGGAGTCCCCGGTCAAGGGCAAGGAGATTGGCCGTGATGGTTTGAAGATGCTCCTCGGCCTCTACCCGGAAGATGGAAAGGAGCCGGGCCCTGATGTCGTCACTCTTCGTCGCCATGGCTCACGACCTGGCGGGTACCACTCGAAGCTTCACGCGTCTTTCGCCCCCTACCGGCCCGCCCCGTCCGCCACCGACACTGCGGCAAAGGTCTTGAGCCGTCGCGCCAGCTCGTTCAGATCCTCTGCGGCCCGCTCGACCTGGCGCGTCGAAACCATATTCTGCGTCGAGGCCTGCTGGATGTTGTGCATCGCGAGGACGATCTGATCCATCCCCACAACTTGCTGTTGAGCGGAGACCAAGATTTGTTGCGCCGCTTGGGCCGATTCCGTCAGGCTCTCAGCCAGGAGCCGAATGGCCTCCCCGGCTCGCCTGGCCACGCCTTCCCCTGCCTCAAAGCCCTTGACCCCCTGCTCAGCGGCCATCACGGCCGCCTGTGTCACCCGCTGGATCTCATTCAGGATGCCGCGCACCTGAGCCGTGGCCTGCTTGGATTGCTCCGCCAGGGCCTTCACCTCGTTCGCGACCACGGCAAAGCCTCTCCCGGCCTCCCCGGCCTTGGCGGCCTCGATGGCGGCGTTCACCGCCAGGAGGTTCGATTGCTCCGCGAGATCGTTCACCGTGGCCATAACCTCGCTGATCGCCATGGCTTGCTCGCTCAGCGCGAGGATCCGTTCGGCGAGGGCTTCCATCCGCGTCTTGGCCTCGTGCATCGCCTTGATGCTCTCGTCCACCTCCCGCCGTCCCTCCTGGGAGATCTGGGCGGTTTGCTGCGCTCCCTCCGCCACGGCCCGCGCCTTCTGGGCCGACACCTGCGCGGTCTGCTTTACTTCATCCACGGTCGTGGAGGCCTGCTGGACGCCCGCCGCCTCCTCCGCCGTCCTGGAGGCCTGTTGCGTCGTAGCGGCCAGGATCTCGGAGGACGCGGACGCGAGGGTCCCCACCGTGCCGCGCAAGGGCCCGGTAATCGACCGGGTCACGACCCACGCGATGACAATGCCGAAGATGGCCGAAAACGCCCCGAGGATCGTCATGACCCATGACGCCACGCTCCCTTCGGCTATCGCTGATTGCTTCAACTCTTTGGTCCGCGTCCGCTCGGCCTCAACGAGACGATTGATCTGGGCGACCAGTTGCTCACGAAGCGGCTGGACACGCTCTTCCCGGAGACGAATCATCTGGGGCTCCTGCCCGGCCCTCTTCGCCGCGATGACCGCCCTGGTTGGATCCTCGTAGGTGTTCACCAAGTTGAGGATCTCCGCCCAACCGGCTTTGATATCCGGAGTGGCAGCCGAGTCCCGGAGACCCGTCAATGCCTGGCGGGCCGCCGAAATCCCTTTCTCCCACCTATTCAGCACCTTCTCATCCGACGTGACGAGGTAGCGAAGGAACTCGGCAGACGCCAAGTTGATCACGGATTCCGCCTCCTGGGCGTCCACCAGCGACTGCTGCTGGCGGATCGTATTCTCGTAGATATCGTTGGTGCGGGTTCGCGTCACCCCTCCGATCGCGGCCACCACCATATACAAGATGATGAGGACCACAAATCCGATGGCCATGCGCTGACCGATACTCAATTTCATCGCTACCTCCTCCCTGCGTCCAAATCCAGGTGACCCGTCACGGCTGAATCGGGGCTCACCCCATCTCGTCGTTCACTACGATCCGTGGATCCCGAGCCAGGGCTTCGAGGTCCAACACGGTGACCATGTCTGCGGTTACCCCTCGGACGAAGGCTCGGCGCCCAGCACTCAACGTCGCGGGGGGGGGGGCCAGTTCGTGAGTCCCGATCCGAACAATCCCCGCGACCGCGTCGCACGCGATGCCGAACATCGTCTCCCCGGCCTCCACCCCCACCACCCATTTCCCCTCAGTGCGCGCTTCCCCGCCGTGGTCAAGCAGTCGTCGCAAATCCAGGACCGCGCGAAGCCCGCTCCGGTGGTTCATGACCCCAAGGACAAACGGTGGGGTGCCAGGGATTGGCGCAAATCGTCGGAGGGCGGCGACATCCGAAACATGAATCGGCTCAACTCCGTAGTGCTCTCTGTCAATAGAGAAGACAAGAAGCTCCAGCACCTCGGCGGGACTCTGGCTCTGTTCCCGGACCTCAGCTAACGCCTTCGCCCGTGCAGTCAGGATCCGCTTCACCTCTTCGGGGGGAGGGCCACCGGCTTCGAGGGCCTCGCGCTGCTGCTCGAGCTGGGCGTATATCTCCTGCCAGTTAATGCCTGATCGCGTCTCCCGCCCCCTTCCATTGGTGTCCACCGAACCCCCCCCTCTTGCCGGATCCCCGTCG
>JACOUJ010000374.1 GCA_016177865.1 Candidatus Rokuibacteriota bacterium | reverse complement strand
CGCGAGACCTCGTAAGAGAAGTCCACGTGCCCCGGGGTGTCAATGAGGTTCAGCGTGTATTCGCGGCCGTCGTCGGCTGGGTAGAGGAGGCGGACCGCGTGGGCCTTGATGGTGATCCCCCGCTCCCGCTCCAGGTCCATCGAGTCCAGCATCTGCTCTACCGCCTTTCGGGGGTCCATCGCCCCGCAGCGATCCAGAAAACGATCGGCCAGGGTGGACTTGCCGTGATCAATGTGGGCGATGATGGAGAAGTTGCGGATGAGATCGAGACTCACAATCTGATGAGCGCTCCTTCCCCAGTTGCCTGAAGCAGCCGCTGGATAAGCTGGTTGGTGGCGGCGTGGAGAGTCTCGACTTGGTCCGCGGTTGGCGCCTCGATGTAGACCCGGAGGACCGGCTCCGTCCCCGAGGGACGGATCAAAACCCAGGCCCCGTTCTCGAGCCAAAACTTCCGCCCGTCCAGGTCCTCCATCCTCACGACCCGCAGGCGCGCGAGTCGTTCCGGAGGGGCCTGGGCCAGACGCTCTGACAACCGCTGGCCGAAAGAGGGCCTCAAGAGGTAGTCCCGACGCCGGTAGACTGCGGGACCGGCGAGGGCCACCAGCTCCTCCACGAGTTCCCCGATCCCTTTCCCCTCGGCCACCATCAACTCCACCAAGAGCAACGCCGAGAGGAGACCATCCCGCTCGGGGAGGTGCCCGCGAATGCCAAACCCTCCGGACTCTTCCCCACCAATCAAGATATCACGGGAGAGCATCAGCTCGGCGATGTATTTGAACCCAATCGGAGTGACATGGAGCGGCAACCCGTAGGCCTCGCAGACCCGATCCACTTGAACCCCAATAGCAAACCCCTTCGCCACCTCCCCCCGCCAACCACGAGTCCGGTACAGGTGAAGGGTCAAGAGCGCAAGAACTTGATGAGGCGAGATGTATTCGCCCTTCGGTCCGACGACCCCGAGGCGATCTCCGTCACCATCCGTGGCGAGGCCGACGTCAGCCCCGAGCATCTTGACGGTCTCGGAGAGCGAATCGAGATGGGGGGGGATAGGCTCGGGGTGGAGCCCGCCAAAGCGGGGGTCCAGGATCGCGTGGAGCGAGTGAACACTGCCCCACGACGGGGGGAGGATCTGGGCGAGGAGATCCATCGAGGTGCCGTAGAGCGCGTCGGAGACCACCAGGAAAGGGCGCGTCGCCCGCCGGTTCAAGTCGACCTTTGAGCTGAGGGCCTCGCGGTAGATTGGCAGGAGGTCCACGTCTACAATCTGACCGCGCGATTCCGCCTCCTCAAGGGGGGCGCGCCGGACGGGCTCTAGGTCTAACGCCCGCTCAACCCGGGTTGTGAAGGCGGCGGGGGCCGAGCCTCCAAAAGCAGCCTTGACCTTGATCCCATTAAAGCGGGCAGGATTATGGCTGGCCGTGACCATCACCCCCGCAGTGCAGCCGAAGTGTCGAACGCCGATGGAGGTTGCTGGGGTCGGGACAGGACTTGTGGAGAGAAATATTCTCCAGCCGTTCCCGGCCAACACCTCCACCACCCGATGGGCAAAGGCCTTCGAGAGAAACCGGCCATCATAGGCTACGAGGATGAAGCCCTCCCCCTCGGCGATCAGGGCTCTCGCGAGCGCCTGGGCCACGCGCTCCACGTTGGCGAAGGTGAAATCGTCGGCGATGACGCCCCGCCAGCCGTCTGTCCCAAAGTGGATGGGCTCCAGATGGGTCTTTTTCATCAGCCTGTTAGGCGCGAGAGTAGGGGGGAATCACCGCCCCGTCGCCCAGCACGACCGGGCCGAGCCAGGCGTGCTCCCCGATGCGACAGCCCTGCCCAAGGAGTGATCCGATGAGGTGGGTGCCCTCGCTGAGCGAGACTCCCTCCCAGCAGATCGTCTCCACCACGACCGCGTCGGCCCCGACCGACGTCCCGGCTCCAAGGACGGTAAATGGGCCAACATGTGCCCGTTCGCCGATCCGGCAGTCCTCACCGATGACCACCGGCGGAAGAAGCTTGGCGGACTCGGCGATGACCACCCGATCCCCGACCCATCCCGCGGGCCCGATGGTCCCCGGGGGGGTCACCGGGAGGCGAACCTCACGGCTCAATAGGGCCCGGCTGGCCTGACGGTACTTTTGCGCGGTCCCGATATCAAGCCAGTAAGCGTCTGAGACCCACCCGTAGAAGGGCACCCTTCGTGTCAGAAGATCCGGGAAGAATTGACGCTCCATCGAGTAGACGGTCCCCGAGGGGATGAGCTCCAAGAGTTCTGCATCAAGGAGGTAGGTCCCAGCGTTGACGGTATCCGTTGTCACCTGGTTGGGACTGGGTTTTTCAAGAAAGCGGCGGACACGTCCATCCTCCTCGAGTTCGACCACCCCGTAGACCGTCGGGTCCTCTACCCGGGTCAGGCAGATGGTGGCGCGGGCCCCGCGCGCGATATGAAAACGGAGCATGGCGCTGAGGTCGATGTCGGTGAGGATGTCTCCATTGAGGACAACCACTCGCCCATCGACGAGCCCCGCCGCGTTCCGGAATCCGCCTGCCGTTCCGAGCGGCTCTCGCTCCACCACATAGCGGAGCCGCACCCCTTCGGATGCGCCGTCCCCCATCACTGCCCGAATGGCCTCCGGCAGATGCGACACGCTCAGAATGACATCATGGACGCCATGTGCCCGAAGGAGGGCGAGCTGGTAGCGAAGGAATGGGATCGCGCAAAGAGGGGTAATCGGCTTCGGCCGGTTGAGGGTCAAGGGGCGGAGTCGGGTCCCGAACCCCCCCGCTAGGATAACTGCCTGCATTATTTATCGTTGATCATTACGCCAGCTCGCTCTGCTCCTGGCTTGGCGCTTCACTGACTCCAGGGTTCGGCTTCGCTGATGAGCATCACCGGGAT
>JACOUJ010000345.1 GCA_016177865.1 Candidatus Rokuibacteriota bacterium | reverse complement strand
GCGACGATGTCGAGATAGGTCAAGATCGGGAGGCGCTTGAGCCAGGCGTAGAGGCCGCCCACGAGGAGACCGGCGATGAGCCCGCCGTGGATGGCGAGGCCGCCTTCCCACACCGCGATGATCTTCCCGGGAAACTGGCTGTAGTAGTCCCAGTTGAAAAGGACATAGTAGAGCCTGGCCCCGATGAGGCCGCCCACGAGGGCGAGCTCCACGGTCTTGATGAGGGCCTCGGAGTCTTCACCACGCCGCCGCGCTTCGCGGGAGGCAAGCCATAGGCCCAGGGCCATTCCTGAGGCGATGAGGACGCCGTACCAACGAATGGCAAGCGGCCCCAATTCGATGGCGATGGCGCCTGGGGAGCGGAACATTGTTACGGAGCCTCCAACCGTGACCTCAACCGTCGCATTGTGAGTTGATCGCCCGTCTCCTTATAACCGAGGGCCCCGATCGTGTCAAACCAAAATCGCATTCATCAGGGCCAAATTGGTTGACACTCCGAGAGAACGTCCGGTATCATTTTTGGCATGGGCGCATGGTTCAGCAGTTTCGGGGGCGGCGTCGGCGAGCTGATCATAAACGCCGGGCCAATGGCCAAGCTCGTCCTGCTCATTCTTCTCTGCTTTTCAATCGGCTGTTGGGCCGTCATCCTTGAGAAGTGGCGGCAGCTCCGACTGGCGCACCAGGAGACAGAGCGCTTCCTCAAGATCTACCGGGAGGGCCGGCGCCCTGCGTTCCTCGCGGGAGCGGCCAAGAAGCTCCGGGCGAGCCCGGCGGCCCGAGTCTATCTGGGGGCCCATCAGGAACTCCTGGGGCGCGGCTTCCCTGACGGCGTAGACGTGGTGGAGGAATGGGAGGAGTCCCTTCCGTCGGAACGGTTGGAGGCGGTCAATCGCGCGATGCGGCGGGTCGCAACGTCGGAGATCGGACGGCTCGAGCGCCACCTTCCGTTTCTGGCCACCACGGCCAGCTCCGCGCCTTTCATCGGTCTCTTCGGCACCGTCTGGGGGGTGATGGCGGCCTTCCAGAACATCGGGAGCCAGGGCTCGGCGAGCCTCGCCGTGGTGGCTCCGGGAATCTCCGAAGCCCTCATCGCGACTGCGGCGGGACTGGCAGCGGCCATCCCGGCGGTGATCGCCTATAATTACTTCGTCAATCGCGTGAAGCACTGGGCGGGCGAGATGGAAAATTTCTCCCTCGAACTCCTGAACCAGCTGGACCGGCCGATCAAGGGAGCCCGCCCGGCAGGCAAAGATGGCCTTTAAGCTCGACGCCCCCGCAACGGGACGAGTCGGTCCCACGTTGGCGGAGATCAACGTCGTGCCCCTGGTGGACGTCGTCCTGGTCCTTCTCCTGATCTTCATGCTGACCGCCCCCATGATGTACCGCGGGATCGATGTCCAGCTTCCCCGCACAACCGCGCGCTCGACGTCGGTTGAAGAACGGCTGGTCCTCACGGTCACCCGCGACCGCCTCGTCTATCTGAACGACCGACCGATCGCCCTCGGCCTCCTCGAGCCGAGGCTCCGAGAGTTGCTCCAAGGGCGGGGTGATCGGACTCTCTACCTCAAGGCCGACGCAGGGCTGCCGTATGGCTTCGTGGTCGAGACCATGGATCGGGTCCGGCGGGCGGGGGTGGAGCGGATGGCAATGGTAACCGAGCCCGCCCCTCGGGAGCCCCGGCGCTGAAAGGTCGGGCAGTCTCTGCGATGGTCTCCCCGTCCCGACGTGTCATTGGTCCGCTCGGAGATCCCGGGCCCTTCGGACCGCTCACCCTCTCGGCCTTCGGGCACTTGGTCGCCGTTGGAATCGTCTTCTTTCTCTCGGCCTGGTGGAGTCACCGGGAGACCTCGAAAGTGTACGTCGTGAATCTGGTCCCGTCACTGCCAAGTCCGAGCAGTCCCGGACCGACGGTTGCTCGGGGGCGAGAGATCCCTCAACCCCCCAGGCCTCGCGTGACCGATTCACCTGCGGAGCGGATCCGCCCCAAGGAAAGCGCGCGACCAGCGCCGAAGCCTTCGCCGCCCGACTTCGCGCTCCCCAAGCGGGGCGCCAAGGAGACCCCCAACTTTATCCCGACGCGCCCGGACACCAGCTCCTTCCGGGAGCCCCCTCGGGAATTGCGGCCGGTGCCGCAGCCAACTCGGGAGGCCGCAGCTCCTCTGACGCCTCCCGTTCCGTTGGGGCGTGGGGCTCAGACCGGTCCGGTCTCGACCGGGAGCGTGGTTGGGCTCGACGTCTCCGACTTTCCCTTTACCTACTACCTCCGTCAGATTCAACAGAAAGTGAGCGAGCGGTGGCGCGCGCCCGCGGGGGCCGGGGCCTCGAGCCAGCGGTCGGTCGTGCTCTTTGAGATTCTCCGCGACGGCCGGATCAAGGATCCCGTGGTAGAACAGACCTCCGGCGATTCACTCTTTGACCAGTCCGCCCTTCGGGCGATCATGGAGGCCAGCCCCTTCCCGCCGCTTCCTCAGGACTTCAAGGCTTCATCCCTCCGCGTTCATTTCGGATTTGTGCCGGGGGAGCAGGGCTGATATGAAGTCGCGCCTCCTCGCCCGTCTCCTCCTTCTTGGCGCGGGCTTCTTCTCCGTCCTGGCACTCCCCGGAGACCTCCACCCGCAGGCCTCGGACGTGTACCTGAACATCCTGGCGAGCGGGGCGAAGAAGCTCAACATCGCCATCCTCGAATTCGCGCGCCCGGCGGGGCAAGACCCCATGGGATTCGCCAAGCGGCTTCCCGAGATTACCGCCAACGATCTCAACTTCTCCGGCCTCTTCAGCGTGGTCAGTGGACACGCCCCACTCCCGAGCGCGCCTGACGCGCTCAAGAAGGCCCTGGCCGATTTCCCAGGAGCCCATGCTCTCCTCCAGGGATCCCTGACCGTACAGGGAGAGAAGCTCATGGTGGAGATCCGCCTGATCGACCTCACCGGCGCCGAGCCCCGGCCCATCCTGGCCAAGGTCTATGATGCCCAGGCCCGGGACCACCGGCGGATGGCCCACAAGATCTCAGACGAGGTCGTGTATCAATTTACAGGGGAGCGAGGGATCGCCGATACCAGGATTGCCTATGCCTCGACTGCCAGCAGGGCGAAAGAGATCTACATGATGGACTACGACGGCTTCAACGTGGTCCAACTCACAAAGAATGGTTCCATCAACCTCTCGCCCGCGTGGCGGCCAGACGGTCAAGCCCTCGCCTTTACGTCGTTCCAGCGGGATTTCCCCCAGCTGTTTGTCCTCTTCCCTTATCAGGGGCGGCAACAGTTGCTCCAGGCGTGGCCCGGGGTCAACATCGCCCCGGCCTGGTCACCGGATGGGGAGTCACTAGCTTACACGTTGAGCAAGGACGGCAATCCCGAGATCTACGTCCTCAGGACCAGAACCGGGGAGATCCGTCGGCTGACCAATCATCGCGGGATCGACACCGATCCGACGTGGTCCCCCACGGGGCGGGAGATCGCCTTCACGTCCGACCGGGGAGGAACTCCACAGGTCTACATCGCCGACGCCGAAGGGGCGAACGTCCGGCGACTCACCTTTGAAGGCAGTTATAACGTCCAACCCCGCTGGTCTCCACGCGGGGATCGTCTCGTCTATACCTCTCGGCAGGGAGGCTTCGACCTCTGGTCCATCAACGTGGACGGCTCGAATCTCACCCGGCTCACGGCCGGCGGAAACAATGAGAGCGCCTCCTGGGCCCCGAACGGGCGGCACCTCGTGTTTGCCTCCCAGCGGACCGGCCGCTGGCAGATTTTTGCGATGCTGGCCGATGGAAGTGAGCCGCAGCAGATGACGCGGGATCGCGGGGAGGTGACAAGCCCAGCGTGGTCGCCCCGAATTCCTTGACAGGGCTTGACAGAGCGTCGTACAAATAGAGAAGCGTTCCAGGACATGGTTTAACCACGCATTGTGTGGAAAGGAGTGAGGCTATGAAAAAGACGTCGTGGCAGACAGCAGTGACGCTCCTCTCCGTCCTCCTCGTGGCCCTCG
>JACOUJ010000344.1 GCA_016177865.1 Candidatus Rokuibacteriota bacterium | reverse complement strand
GCAGGCGGCGAGGCTTAAGAGGACGAGGAGCCAGGCTCCTCGCCTCACGGTTGACCGGATCCCCCCAGCTTCTTCTGAAGCTCGTCAAGCTTTCGGCGGACGCTTTCGCCCTTGGGGTCCAACTCGATGGATTTCTCATAGGCTCGAAAGGCCTCTCGTTCGAGCCCGTTTTTCAGAGAGACATCGCCCAGGTGCTCGAAGATCACCGCATCATCCTTGGCAAGTTCCACGGCGCGCTTGAGCTCCCGAAGGGCCTCGGGATAGCGACCCTGCTGGTAGAACGCCCACCCCAGACTGTCAACGTAGTAGCCGTTCTTGGGCTCCAGCTCCAGGGCCTTTTCAATGAGTTGGACGGCCTCGTTCAGATTGACCCCCTTCTCCGCGTACATATAACCGACGTAGTTGTACGCTTCGGCGTGCTTGGGGTCCAGATCGATCACGCGGCGAAATTGGGCCACGGCGTCGTCAAATCGACCGAGCTTCTCGTAGGCGACGCCTAGCTGGAAGTGGAGGTCCTTCGAGTTGGCGTCGAGATTGAGCCCTCCCAGAAAGACCTTCACCGCCTGGTCATATTGGGCCGCGCGATAGTAGGCCGTCCCGAGGTGAAGAAAGAGATCGGGACGCTTCGGGTCCAGCTCGAGAGCCTCCTGAAGGACCCGGGTCGCCTGCTCGTGGCGCTTGGCCTTACTGTGGATGAAGGCCAATTGCAGGCGCGCGTCAATTGAGCGGGGGTCAGCGCGAAGGATCGCTTCAAGCTCGGCTAAGGCCTCAGTTTCTTTGCCACCATCAAAAAGGGCTGAGGAGAGATAAAAGTGCGCTCGAAGGTTCGTGGGTTCGAGGGTCACAACTCGGCGGAAGGCTTCGATCGCTTTGTCGAATGCCTTCTGCTCGTAGTAAATGGCTCCGAGGCGGAGCCACATCCGAGGGTCGTTGGCCACATGGGTCGCGAGGGTCTCGACCTCCTTCTGCGCGTCCGGGAAACGTCCCATCCGGATCAGGAGGTCCCCGAGCCGTTCGAGGATCGCGAGGTTGTCCGGGTTCGCCTCCATCGCCTCACGGTAGGTCTTGACGGCTTCTTCATCCATCTTCCGGGTCTCGTAGATGTACCCCAGGGAGAGCCAAGCCGCGTCGTGATCTTGGTCGAGCTCCACAGCCTTTTTCAAAAACGAAATCGCCTCATCCCACCGCTCCTGCTCCCCGGCGATGCGTCCGAGGAAAAAATAGGCCGGGGCATAGCTCGGCTGGACCGCGAGCAAGCGCCTGAGGACGGCCTCGGCCCGGCCGAACTCCTTTCGATCTACGTAGTAGCGAGCCAGGGTGAGATAAGGTTCAAGGACCGCGGGGCTCTGGGCAATCACCGCCTCCAGCTCTGCGGCGGCCTCGTCAAACCGGCGCTGCGCTTGGTAGATCTCGGCCAGGGCAAGGCGGGAGGCAGTGCGAGTCGGATCGAGTTGGACGGCGTGCCGAGCCGCCTCGACGGCTTCGGCGTGGATCTCCTTCTTCGCGAGCCACCGAGCGAGATGTACCCAGAGCGCTGGCGAGTTGGGGTCAAGGGCCAGGGCCTTTCTTAGCTCACTGATCGCCTCATCAAGCCCCCCCGCGTGGGCCGCCAACTGGGAGATGGCGTAATGGAGGTATGCCTCGGAATCGGCCGCCTTCGCCGTCGAGGCAGAAGCCTCGGGAGCGGCCACCTCGACTGAGGAGGCGGAGGGAGGGGGAACTGGCCGAAGCAGCTCTTTTCCGGCACAGGCCGCCAGGATGAGACTCATAATGACAAATTGAGAAGTTCGCTTCATGGAGTGAGTGCTCCTTCCCCCGGTCTCCCCGCCTGGTCCCGCCGAGCCCTCATCATCAGGCGCCTCAACACAGCGCTGAGCGCAGGATCGTGAATGGGAGCCAAGGCCTGATCAATCGCACGGAATTCCTCCGGGCCCAGCTCCCGAGGAGGGCGATGCGCCGAGGATGCCGCCGTCGGCAGAGCCACCGCGTGGATCTGAAACCGAAGCTCGCGGACCGCGCCGGGCCCCAGAGCGCGGTTGAGACAATCGCGCAGGTGGTCCGCGAGGAGCGTGAGCTGGTGAAGCCACGGGGAGGAGGCCACCCCAACGGTCAGGCTTCCTTCGCGGAAGAAAAGGGGTTCAGCCTGGCGGGCCACGTCCGGGCCTACCAACTCGCGCCACTGCTGCCGAAGTCGGGCTTCCGTCAATCGCTCGGCCAGCTCCGGTCTCGACCGGAGGAGGTCCGAGACTCGTCGCGGCGCGCCGCCCTTCATCGCGCCTCCGCCAAGCGTCCTTCGATGCGCCGCATGTCTCCCACGACCACCCCTGAGGCGGCGAGGGCCAGGAGACCCGCAAAAAAGACCATCACCGGGAGAAGAAGCATCGCCGCCTGGAGGCTCCGCTGGCCTGAGATCAGCCCGACGATCGCGGGGGAAAAGGCGTCTCCACCCAGGTGAATCAGGAGGACAAAGATCGAGATCGCCGTGGCTCGGAGGTTGGGATGCACAACATTGTGGATCACCGCATTCACCGTCCCGGTGTAGAGAACAAGAAAGAAGACCGCGAAGAAGAGGGCAGTAAGAAACACGCGGGGATCGCTGTGCAGGAGGAAAAGGAAACCGAGCGGGGCCGAGACGAGGAACCCTCCACCGATCGTGAGAAGATGGCCGGCCCGGGTGTGCTTCATCAAGGCATCACCGACCAGGCCCCCCACGACAACACCGAGGACCCCGCTGAAAGCCTGAATCCCTCCGTACCACGCCGCCGCCTGAACCAGCGGGAGGCGCTTGACTCGGTGGAGATAGGTCGGAAGCCACGCGGCGAAGGCTCCGGTCGCGAAGGCCACCAGCATCCCCACCACACAGACCATCACAAAGGTCGGAATCCTGAAGAGTCCCAGGATCTCCTTCCTGATCGACCCCTCTGGCCTAGGGATCGGCCCGGCCGCCAACGGGCCATCTCTCATGAGGGCCAGGTCCGAGGCGCCGCGCGGGGGTTCCGGTAGGCGCCAGGCCAAGGGAACGAGGCAGAGGCTCGGCAACCCCACGACAAAAAATGCGCTCCGCCAGCCGAAGTGGGTCCCGACAGTCCCTCCCAGGAGGACGCCGAGGGCCGCCCCTAGGGGAATTGCGCTTGTGAAGACCGCGTTCACGAACGCCCGGCGGGCTTTGGGAAAATAGTCCGACACCATCGCCGTCGCAACAGGACCGTACGCCGCCTCGCCGATCCCCACCAGGGTCCTCGACATGAAGAGCTGGACATACGAGCGGCTGAGGCCGGAGAGGAACGTCGCGGCCCCCCAGACCCCCACCCCGAGGGCGATGACCCGGTTCCGACGGGCGCGGTCCCCGAGGATCCCCAGTGGGACGGAGGCAAGCATGTAGAGGATGACGAAGGCTGATCCCAAAGACCCAAGCTGGGCGTCCGAGAGGCTCAGGTCCTTCCCGACAAGCGGAAAGACCCCGAAAATAATCTGGCGGTCAATGAAATTGAAAAGGTTGACAGTAAAAAGCACAGCAAGGGAATAGTACGCCATGCCGGATGATAAGGGAGGGCCTGACATGCGGCAAACATGACCTCCTAAGTTAGATTCACTGTACCATACCCTTACCCGCGCGGACAAGACGAGCCCGAGAAGAGCGCATCTGAGGCGGCGAGGTTGACGGAGTCGCGCGTCAGGCTTATAGTGGAATGCCGCGTGAACACCCCATGGCAAAACACCGCAAGGGAGAGATCTTAACCCTCGAAGTGGAGGACCTGGCCTACGGTGGCGAGGGAGTCGCCCGCCTCGACGGCTACGTGATCTTCGTCCACGGCGGCCTTCCCGGCGATCGGGTTCAGGCTCGGATCGTCCAGGCCCGCCCCAACTTCGGACGAGCGACGATCGAGGCCGTGGAGCGTCCCTCGCTCGATCGGGTGGAGGCCCCGTGCCCATATTTCGGCCGCTGTGGGGGATGCCGCCTTCAGCATTTCGCTTACGCGGCTCAGCTTCGCTTCAAGGAGAAGCAGGTGCGCGACTGTCTGGAACGCATTGGGGGAGTTGACCCGGCTCGGGTCCGCCCGATCGTTGGCACCCCGGAACTCTACAGCTACCGGAACAAGATGGAGTTCACCATCGCGCGAGACGCCGATGGCCAGGCTGTCGTGGGGCTTCACGAGACCGGACGATACGACGCCATTCTCGACATCGAGCGGTGCCTCCTCCAGTCTGACCTCCTCAATGCGATCCTCGCCGAGGTACGCGCCTTCGTCCGAGAGCGAGGGCTCTCCGTCTACGACCAGGAGACGGGCGAGGGGCTGCTCCGGTTCCTCATGCTGAGAGAGGGAAAGACAAAGGGAGAGGCGATGGTGAATGTCGTTACCGGGGCGGCCACCTTCCCTGAAGCCCACGAGTTGGCGACGCGTCTCCGCCAGCGCTTCCCTCAGATCGCTGGTGTGGTCCAGAACGTCAACGCGCAGAAGGCTGCCGTGGCGGTCGGTCAGGAGGAGCACCTCCTCGCGGGTCGGGAGACCATCCAAGAGGTGGTGGGTGGCTTGACATTTCAGATCTCCGCGAACTCCTTCTTCCAGACCAACACGCGCCAGGCGGAATGCCTCTTCCAACTCGTCCTGGAATTCACTGACCTCAAGGGGCCCGAAACCGTCTTCGACCTCTATTCGGGCACGGGCGCGATCACCCTGCTCCTGGCCCAGCGATCTCGCGCGGTCTATGGGATCGAGGTGAGCGGGGAGGCCATTCAGGATGCGGTCAAGAACGCCCGCGCCAACGGGATCGACAACGTCCGCTTCCTCCAGGGTGAGGTGCGCCATGTGTTGCCGGATCTCCACCGCAAGGGCATCCGGGCTCACGTGGTGGTCGCCGACCCTCCCCGCGCGGGCCTTCATCCGAAGGCGATCCCGGCCCTCGGGAGCCTCGGCCCCCAGCGGATCGTCTATGTCTCCTGTAACCCGTCAACCCTTGCGCGGGACGTCGGGCTTCTGATCGAGCGGGGCTACGCGCTTGAAGTCGTCCAACCCCTCGACATGTTCCCCCACACTCCGCATATCGAAGCCGTGGCGCGCCTGACTCGCCGGAATTAATCGATCACCCGGTACACGCTGTCCTTGTCCCTGACTCGCTCCCTGACCTTGATGGCAATCTCACTCCCGCGCTCCGCCCGCTGAACCACCTGGTGCTCAATCTGCAGAGAGTCCACCGGCTGGGTGAAATCGGTGGTGTGTCCATGGATCCGCACCGTATCTCCTCCTGCGAGCGGGCCATCCGTGAGCTTGATCG
>JACOUJ010000045.1 GCA_016177865.1 Candidatus Rokuibacteriota bacterium | reverse complement strand
TAAAGCGAAGACCGGATACTTGGAGAAATCCACCGGATTCCCGAGGGGCGTGTCCCACCGAGTGTTCCAACATGGAAAGCAGAGTCGCCCCGCTCAACTCTACGACGACCGCCACATTCACGAATGGGAGGACGGTGTACACATCCCCCTTCGTGAGGGGACCGGGCGGGATGATGCGGTTCGCCCGGATCCCCCCTCCATTCATCACTGCCACATCGGTCTTGAGATAGGCCCGCAAGGCATCCGCAATGAAGTTGCCGAGGTTCGTCTCCTGCGTGCGTGACGTATGAGTCCTCGCGTCCAGCGCCACCCGACTCTCCCCCACCCCCTCCTCGAGGGCCCGGGCCAGCCTCGCGGTGTACCCTTGCACGAGGGCGGCCATGGCGGGGTCCTCGGTGATTGCTCGAGTCACCGGGAGGAAGTGATGCTGGCGGGTCCGGACCGCGCCGGCCGGGCTCACCCAATAATCCACTCGAACCACGAAGGCTCCATCAGAGCCAGCCTTTGTGATGAGCGTTGGCCCCACCTCGGCCTGGAGCGGGTCGTGCTCATGACCGCCGATGATCAGGTCCAAGACGACGGCGCGGGCCATGGCTTGGTCTTGACCCATCTCTTGGTGCGTGACCGCGACGAGAAGCCGGCTCCCCTCGTTCCGGAGCCGCTCCACGGCTCGGCGAGCTGCCTCGATGGGTGGCTCGAAGGTAACGTCGGACCCGGGGCTGGAGGTATCCCGCGTCTCGGGCATCGTGAGGCCGAAAAGGCCGACCCGGATTCCCCCCAACTCTCTCTGGATCCGGTCCCGGGCCGAGCCGAAGGGGCGGCCGGTGGACCGTTCCCGTACGTTGGCCGAGAGCCAGACAAAGCGGGATTCGCGCACTCGCTCGAGCAGGACGGTGGGACCGAAGTCGAACTCATGATTCCCGAAGGTCGCCACATCCAGCCCCAAGAGGTTCCAGGCCGCGACCATCTGCTCCCCTCGGAGAACCGTGGAGAGGAGAGATGGAGAGATCGTGTCTCCCGCAAGCGCAAGGAGGGTGTGGGGCGATTCCGAGCGGATCTGTTTCACCAGGGTAGCGATCCGGGCCATCCCGCCTCGCTCCCCTCCCTGGATCGGCTCAAGCACGTAGTGGTCATTGAACTGGACGAACGTGACCTGAACCGACGGCTCAACGCCCGGGGCCGGCGAGACCCCCCGGCACGCGGACAGAGAGTAGGCAAGAAGAAGGAGAAGAAGCCGGTTCACACAGGCGCGCGGGTTACGAACGAGCCCTCTGGCACGTCAGGCCTAACGGAGGGAACCGGCGGAACCCGTCTTCAAAGATCCAGTGGAAGACGGCTGAGATCGCCAGATGGTCCTTGCCGATCTGGGGCGGGATCGGAGGGAATGGCGCCGCCAATCTGATGGCAAGGAGGGAGGCATCGTCGAGGGCCGAGTGGCCTGACGGCTCCCTCACCTGGGTGGATTCGACTCTCCCATTCTTGTCGAGACTGAACTCCACGAGAAGCCGCCCCCCGGTTCGATCCCGGATCGCCTTCTCCGGATAGGCCATGTGCTCTTCGATGCGGCACGCGAGGATGACGAAATAGTCCAGGTAGCGCGGGTCCCGGGTGGTGAGAGGCACGGGAGCGCCGTTCTGTCCGCTCTGCTGAGAATCCGTTCCCTCGCCGCCGGGCAGCTGTGGGCGGACCGGAACATCGAGCCTTGGGCTCAGGAGAGAGAATCGCGGCCCGGCGGGTTCATGCCCGGGAAGCTGGGTAGGCGGGGAGACCGACGCCTCAGGAGCTTTCGCCACTGGTGGAGCGGCTGGGGCGGATTGGGGTTGCGGCGCCGGGGTGGGCCGGACTTCGGGTGGAGGTGGCGCGGGCAGAGGCGGCGAGGCCGGCGCTGGCTGACTCCGGGCAGCATTCGGGATGGGAGGAGGCGGGGCTTCAGGCCGGGGGCGGACCAGGGGGCGGGCCGGGGCCGTTGGTTGGGGCAGCGGAGGCAGCTCCACGAAGAGTGGCGGGCGGTCGGGCCGGGGGAGGAGAGGTTCGCGGGGGACCCAACTCAGAGCCCCAAAGAAAGCAAGATGAAGGGCGGCCGAGAAGAGAAGAAACGCCCTTAGCGAAGGCCGAAGGAAGACCATAGGACAATTATGCCACGCAGGGTTGCGCGACGTCGAGAGTATCGATCGAAAGGTTCTGTCACCATTTGTTTGGGACCTCGGCGAAGCTCAGGCTGTTCAAAGGGGTGCGGATTCCAGGCGGGCTTGGTCGTACATCAGAGACTCCTGCCCAAGACCTTGGCCAGCGCTCGGAGCTCCTCCATCAGGTGGCTGAATCGGTCGGGTTTGAGGGATTGCACACCGTCTGAAAGCGCCTTCTCAGGCTGGTCGTGGACCTCGATGATGACTCCATCGGCCCCGCAGGCCAACGCGGCCTTGGCCATGGGAGCGACGTACTTCCAGTGGCCCGTTCCGTGGGAGGGGTCCACCACGACAGGGAGGTGGGTCAATTCTTTAATCACCGGAACCGCGTTGAGGTCGAGCGTAAATCGGGTCGCGGTCTCGAACGTCCTGATCCCGCGCTCGCAGAGAATCACCTGGTGGTTGCCTCCCGCCAGGATGTACTCTGCCGATAGGAGGAATTCTTTAATCGTCGTCGCCATCCCCCGCTTGAGGAGGACCGGCTTTCCGGCCGCGCCGACCTCTCTGAGGAGAGGGAAGTTCTGGGCATTCCGTGCTCCAATCTGGAGAATATCGGCATACCTGGCGACCACCTCGACCTTCTCCGGCTCCAAGACTTCAGTCACGACCGGGAGCCCCGTGAGCTTCCGCGCCTCGGCCAAAAGCTTGAGCCCCTCCTCCTCCAGTCCCTGGAAGGAGTAGGGCGAGGTGCGAGGCTTGAACGCCCCGCCCCTCAACACGTGAGCGCCAGCGGCCTTCACCGCCCGCGCGACCGTCATGATCTGTCCCTCGGACTCCACCGAGCAGGGTCCCGCCATCACGGCAACTTGCGGGCCGCCGATAGTGATCCCGTTCACCGAGATGACCGTGTCGGTCGGCTTGACCTCGCGGCTCGCGAGTTTGAAGGGCTGGAGGATGGGAACCACGTTCTCGACACACTCCAGGGCTTCGAGGTTCTCAAGCGGTGCCTTGACCCGCTCATCTCCGACCGCCCCGATGACGGTCCGAAACTCTCCCCGGATCACATGAGGTTGATACCCCATTGCCTTGATCCGGTCGGAGACCTGCTCGATTTCTGCCTCAGGCGTTCCGGGCTTCAACACGATGATCATGGTGGCGTCCTCCCTAGAGGGTCCGGCCGAGGGCCTGTGCCAGGACGGATAACTCTGACATCAACCGGCCGAACTTGTCGGGTTTGAGGGACTGCGGGCCGTCGGAGAGGGCGTCTTCAGGGTTCGGGTGCACCTCAATGATCAACCCGTCGGCCCCGGAAGCAACCGCCGCCTTCGCCATGGAGGGGACAAATTCCCAATGGCCGGTCCCGTGGGAGGGATCCACGATGACCGGTAGGTGCGAGAGCTTCTTCACGACGGGCACCGCGTTCAGATCGAGGGTAAATCGGGTTTCGGTTTCGAAGGTCCGGATTCCTCGTTCGCAGAGGATGACGTCAAGATTCCCCCCGACGAGGATATACTCCGCGGCCATGAGCCATTCCTTGATTGTCGTGGACATGCCTCGCTTGAGGAGAACCGGCTTCCTGATCTTCCCCACCTCTTTGAGGAGGGCGAAGTTCTGGGCGTTCCTGGCCCCGATCTGGAGGATGTCGGCGTATTCGGCCACGAGGGGCACCTGGTCCGTGTCCAAGACCTCCGTGATGACCGGCAGACCTGTGACCCGTTTCGCTTCGGCCAAGAGTTTCAACCCCTCTTCCTCCAACCCCTGAAAGGTGTACGGCGAAGTCCGCGGCTTGAAGGCCCCACCGCGGAGGATGTGGGCTCCGCCCCGCTTGACCCCCTCAGCCGCCGCCATAAGCTGCTCGCGCGACTCCACCGAACAGGGCCCTGCCATGACCGTGAGACGTCGCCCTCCGATCTCGACCCCATTGACCCGCACAAGGGTGTCGGCTCGGTGAACCTCGCGGCCCGCCAGCTTAAACGGCTGGAGGATGGGAACCACGCTCTCCACGCACTCGAGGGCTTCGAGGGCCTGGAGCCTCGGCTTGCCCCGATCGTCGCCGATCGCGCCGATAAGAGTTCGCACCTCACCCCGACTCACGTGAGGGCGAAATCCCAGCTCGGTGATCCGCTGGATGACGTGGTCAATGTCGACGTCCGCGGCGCCAGGCTTCAACACGATAATCATGGCCATCCCTCCCTCGTTGGGCCACGGGAAAACGACGAGGCCGCGGGTCTCTTCCACCCGCGGCCTCTAAAAACACAAAAGAGCCACGGGCGGGCGTCCCGTCTGCCCGT
>JACOUJ010000343.1 GCA_016177865.1 Candidatus Rokuibacteriota bacterium | reverse complement strand
TTCCTCCTGGCAGCCGGCCTGATGCGTATTTTGAATCTGGCCCACGGCTCGTATTGCCTCCTGGCGGGCGTACGTCGGCCTCACCGTCGTTCGGATCACGGGAAGCTTTGTCCTGCCGCGGTGGCCGGAACGGCGGCGGTCGGAAGGTAGAAAAGAAGGGCGGCGTCCTCCAGAACACGCCCATTGCCTCCTATCCCAATACGGGCCAGTTCTGGAAGTGGACGCCGGAGGCGTACATGGCGATGCCCGATTATGCTGCCATGAAGGGAAAGTGGGTCAAATAGGTTGACCTTCTGGATCACCCAGCTTCTGAATGGCATCTCCTTCGGGATGCTGCTCTTCCTCCTCGCGGCCGGTCTCTCCCTGATCTACGGCCTCATGCGTATTTTGAATCTGGCCCACGGCTCGTATTACCTCCTCGGGGCCTACGTCGGCCTTACCGTCGTTCGCTACACCGGAAGCTTCGTGTACGCCGCGGTGGCCGGGACGGCGGTGGTGACGGTGCTGGGCATCCTCATGGAGCGCTTCTTCCTCCGCCGCTTCCCCAAGCAGCCGCTCCCCCAGGCCCTCCTGACCTTTGGGTTCCTCTTTATCATCGCTGACCTCGCCCTCTGGATCTGGGGCGGAAACCCTCAGACCCTGCCAAAGCCCCAGGTCTTCGCCGCTTCAATCTGGGTCGGGAACATCGTCTTCCCGAGCTATCGGCTCTTTGTCATCGCCATCGGGATCATCGTCGGGCTCGGACTCTGGTGGCTTCAGGAAGGGACGCGACTCGGGGCGATGATCCGGGCCGGGGTGGACGATGAGGAGATGGCCCGGGGAACCGGGGTCAACGTCTCGCTCCTCTCCACCGCGGTCTTCGGGCTCGGCGCGTTTCTTGCCGCGCTCGGCGGGATCATGGGCGGACCGTTCGTCGGCGTGTATCCGGGAGCGGATTTCGAGATCCTCCTCCTCGCCTTCGTGGTGGTCATTATCGGCGGGCTGGGAAGCCTGAAGGGAGCCTTCTTCGGCGGGCTTCTGGTGGGGCTCTTGGACAACTTCGGCAAAGCCCTCTTCCCCGAGTTGGCCCTCTTCACCATCTTCGCGCCCATGGCGATTATCCTCGCCCTCCGGCCCACCGGGCTCTTTGGTCGGCTATGAAGACTCGCATCCTCGCCATCGCCCTCGCGGCCGCCATCCTCCTGATCGTCCCAAGCGTCCTCTCCCCCTATCAGTTGAGCCTTCTCGTCAAGATGCTCATCTTTGCGATCTTCGCGATGAGTCTGGATCTCATTCTGGGGTTTGCCGGCCTACCATCCCTCGGCCACGCGGCCTACTTCGGCGTGGCCTCATACACGGTCTCCCTCCTCGCCCTGCGCGTCGTCAACAGCTTCTGGATTGATTTCCCCGCCGGCCTCCTGATGGCCGTGGGCGTCAGCGCCCTCTTCGGCCTCCTGGCCCTCAGGACCCACGAGTCATACTTCCTGATGATCACCCTGGCCCTGGCCCAGGTCCTCTGGGGGATTGCCTTTGGGTGGCGCTCCCTGACCGGGGGTGACGACGGGCTCCCCGGCGTCCCGCGCCCGAACCTTGGGCTGCCGTGGTCCCTGGCCGATCGGATCCCCTTTTACTATTTTGTGTTGATCTTCTTCGCCCTGGCCCTCGTGCTACTCTGGATCATCGCCCACTCCCCGTTCGGCCGGGTGCTCGTGGGGATCCGGGAGAACGAGGTGCGGATGAAGGTCCTGGGATACAATGTGTGGCTGTACAAGTACGTCGCCTTTATCCTGGCGGGACTCTTCGCCGGCCTCGCCGGCAACCTCTTCGCCTACTACAATGGCTTCGTGAGCCCGAGCTATTTGAGCGTGATCTTCTCGGCCACCGGTCTGCTCATGGTCATTCTCGGGGGCGCCGGGACCCTCTTCGGGCCTGCCCTGGGAGCGGGCGTGATCGTCTATCTGGAAAACGTCATCAGTGTCTACACGGAGCGCTGGCTCATGATCCTCGGGGTCATCTACGTGGTGGTCACCCTCTTCGCCCCGCGCGGCCTGGTGGGGCTCCTCCGGGAACGGCTGGGGAGCCGGCTGGGGTGAACGCCCTCGCGGTCGAGGGGCTCACCAAGGATTTCGGCGGCCTCAGGGCGGTTGACCGTGTGACCCTGAGCGTCGCCACGGGGGAGCGGCTGGCCATCATCGGACCCAACGGCGCGGGGAAAACCACCTTCTTCAACATCATCACCGGGATCCTCCCGCCGTCATCGGGGCGAATCAGTTTTTTCGGGCGCGACGTGACCGGGTTCTCGATCCATCGCCGCGCCCAGCTCGGCCTCGCCCGCACGTTTCAGATCACCGCGCTCTTCCCCCACCTCACGGTCTTCGAAAGCGTCCTCCTTGCCGTGCAGGCGTCGGACCCAGTTCGCTTCACAATTCACCGTCCGGCCACGGCTTATCCCCACCTGGTGGACCGCGCCGAAGCGCTCCTGACGCAGTGGGGCCTCCTGGACCGGCGGAACGTTCAGACCCTGCATCTCTCCTACGGGGAGCAGCGG